>NZ_JBSGZI010000002.1:73818-184992 GCF_053610945.1 Streptomyces sp. NPDC054849 | reverse complement strand
ACCCGCAGCACTGCGCGGGTCGCGGCCTTCGCCGTACCAGGGGCGTACGGGTTCAGTGGCCCGGGCGCCGGAAGTAGTCGCCGGCCTTGGCGAGGCCCACGATGATCCAGATGCCCAGAGCGAGCATGATCACGTTGAGCAGCAGGGAGATGATGGCCCCGCCGACCGGCGTGCCCCCGCCGGCGCTCATCCCGATGAGGCTGAAGAGCAGGCCCAGGCCGCTGAACAGGGCGAGCAGCGAGCCGTAGACGATGCCGGAGGCGCGGACGCCGCCACGGCCCTTGCCGAGCTTGGCGGCCGTGAGGATGGCCCACAGGGCGAAGCCCAGGGACACGATGAGGGTGATGACGACGAAGACGCCGCCGAGGGCGAGCACGTCGTCGGTGCTGCTGCCGTACGAGTCCCCGGACTCGGAGAACGCCGCGGCGAACATCACGCTGCCGATGAGCGCGAGGACCGCGCCCAGGATGTGCAGGCCACCGAGGATGAAGAGGATGACGCGGGCCGCCTTCACGCCGCCCGGCATCTCCATGTGGGCGCCCGGGTATCCGACGGGACCGCCTGGGTAGCCCTGCGGGGCCTGCTGCGGGTAGGCGTAGCCGCCCTGCGGCGGGATGCCCTGAGGTGCCTGCTGCGGGTAACCGTAGCCGGGCTGGCCTTGCGGGGCCTGGGGAGGCTGCTGTCCGTACGGATTGTGCGGGTCGCCGAAACTCATCTTGGGGTGTTCCTCCGTGGAAGCGCGGGGACGCACGGCATGAGCGCGGAGGAATCCTGTCACGGTGCGGTCCGCCCCCCGGCACTGCCCGCGGCACTCAGTCGTTTCATCGTGGTCCGGCGGCCCCGGGCTTGTCCAGCCGGTTGCGCTACGGCCGGTCACTTGTTGTGCAAGTGCAATGAACCCTGTACACCTCTGAGCGCCTTGACTGGAACCGGGGCCACCTCATCCGGGAGGATGGGGGCATGACCGCCCAGATTCTCGATGGCAAGGCCACCGCAGCCGCGATCAAGTCCGAACTGACCGCCCGGGTGGCGGCACTGAAGGCACGGGGCATCACCCCCGGCCTCGGCACCCTGCTGGTCGGTGACGATCCGGGCAGCCGCTGGTACGTCAACGGCAAGCACAAGGACTGCGCCGAGGTCGGCATCGCCTCCATCCAGCGCGAACTGCCCGCGACGGCCTCCCAGGAGGACATCGAGGCGGTCGTACGCGAACTCAACGCCAACCCGGAGTGCACGGGCTACATCGTCCAACTCCCGCTCCCCAAGGGCATCGACACCAACCGGGTCCTGGAGCTGATGGATCCGCTCAAGGACGCCGACGGCCTGCACCCCATGTCCCTCGGCCGGCTGGTCCTGAACGAGCCGGGCCCGCTTCCCTGCACCCCGTACGGGATCGTCGAGCTGCTGCGCCACCACGGCGTCGGGCTCAACGGCGCCCACGTCGTCGTCCTCGGCCGCGGGATCACCGTCGGGCGTTCCATCGGCCTGCTGCTGACCCGCAAGTCCGAGAACGCCACCGTGACGCTCTGCCACACCGGTACGCGCGACCTCTCCGGGCTGCTGCGCCAGGCGGACGTCATCGTCGCGGCGGCCGGCGTGCCGCACCTGGTCAAGCCGGAGGACGTGAAGCGGGGTGCGGCCGTGCTCGACGTGGGCGTCAGCCGCGACGAGAGCGGGAAGATCGTCGGCGACGTTCACCCCGGTGTCGCGGAGGTGGCCGACTGGATCTCCCCGAACCCGGGCGGTGTCGGCCCGATGACCAGGGCCCAGCTGCTCGTCAATGTCGTCGAGGCGGCGGAACGGACCCCCAGTGCAGGCTGAACCGGACGCCGGGCAGGCGTCCGACAACGGCGGGAGCAGGGCGAACGGCACACCCGTCACCCCTGTCGCATCCGGCGTGTCCGTCCCGCCTGCGGTGCCCCTCACCCCCGGCCTGCCCGGGGCCGAGGCGGCCAGGTCCCGCCGCTTCCCGTCCGTCACGCGGGACACCGCCCGCCCCGAGGGCAGCGGCCGGGCCGTCCCTGGGGCGGTGTCGACGTCCGCCCGTCAGTGGCCGATGCTCAGTGTGCTCACCGCGACCGCGGCCGGGCTGCTGGTCACGGCCCTGGGACAGCCGCGGGTCGGCTGCCTGGTCATCGGCGTGGCCTTGATCGCGGCGTCGGTGCTGCGGCGCGTGCTGCCCTCGGTGGGCATGCTCGCGGTGCGCTCCCGCTACACGGACATGATCACGTACGGGGTGCTGGGCGTGGCGATCACGCTGCTCGCGCTGGTCATGGAACCCGGGCCGTGGCTGGAGATCCCGTTCCTGGAGAGCGCGGTCCGCTTCACCGTGCGGTGAGGACCGCCAGGGTGGCCGCGATGCCCGGCCGGGTCTCCGTGCCCGCCCGGACCGGCACGTCCAGCGTCCGCCCCCGGCCCGGCAGCTCCCGTACGGCCGCGCCGGGCGGCGGGGCGTCGCACAGCGGTTTCGGCAGGACCGACGCGGCCTGACCGGTGGCGACGAACCACAGCCCGGCCCGCAGGCACGCGCACTCGTGCGTGAGTGCGGGATTCGACGCGGTGTCGGTCCGCGCGCGGCGCACGCGTACGTCAAGTCGATCGAAGGCCGCCGAACGGGCCGGATCTTCCTCCTCGAATGAACGACCCGGAAGCGCTCCCGCCTTGGAACGACGGGGTGCGTGTGCCATGCACCACAGGGACCCGGGGATTAGCCCGCCCCCGGGTCGGATAGCCTGACCACGGATGTCTCTTCACGTCAAGATTTACTGGGGAGCGGCGTCCTCCAGCACATGGGGCAGGGACGCCCCACCGCCAGCTGTCTAACGGAGAAGGCCATGACCCGCACTCCCGTGAATGTCACCGTCACCGGCGCCGCCGGCCAGATCGGCTACGCGCTGCTCTTCCGCATCGCCTCCGGTCACCTGCTCGGCGCGGACGTGCCGGTCAAGCTCCGTCTTCTGGAGATCCCCCAGGGCATGAAGGCCGCTGAGGGCACCGCCATGGAGCTCGACGACTGCGCCTTCCCGCTGCTCGCCGGCATCGACATCTTCGACGACCCGAACCAGGGCTTCGACGGTGCGAACGTCGCGCTGCTCGTGGGCGCCCGCCCGCGCACCAAGGGCATGGAGCGCGGCGACCTGCTCGCCGCCAACGGCGGCATCTTCAAGCCGCAGGGCCAGGCCATCAACGCGCACGCCGCGGACGACATCAAGGTCCTCGTCGTCGGCAACCCGGCCAACACCAACGCGCTCATCGCGCAGGCCGCCGCCCCGGACGTACCGGCCGAGCGCTTCACCGCGATGACCCGCCTGGACCACAACCGCGCGATCTCGCAGCTGGCCGCCAAGACCGGTGCCGCCGTCTCCGACATCAAGCGTCTGACGATCTGGGGCAACCACTCGGCGACCCAGTACCCGGACATCTTCCACGCGGAGATCGCCGGCAAGAACGCCGCCGAGGTCGTCAACGACGAGCTGTGGCTGGCCGACACCTTCATCCCGACCGTCGCCAAGCGCGGCGCCGCGATCATCGAGGCCCGTGGCGCGTCCTCGGCCGCCTCGGCCGCCAACGCCGCCATCGACCACGTGCACACGTGGGTCAACGGCACCGCCGAGGGCGACTGGACCTCGATGGGCATCCCGTCGGACGGCTCCTACGGCGTCCCGGCCGGCCTCATCTCGTCCTTCCCCGTCACCTGCAAGGACGGCAAGTACGAGATCGTCCAGGGCCTGGACGTCAACGAGTTCTCCCGCACCCGCATCGACGCCTCCGTCCAGGAGCTGGCGGAGGAGCGCGACGCGGTCCGCGAGCTCGGCCTGATCTGATCGGATCCTCTCCGATCCCCTCGGATCCACGGATCCGATCCGCTTTCCCAGAAGGCCCCGGCGCACTGCGCGCCGGGGCCTTCTGGCGCGATCGAGCCCGTGACGCGCCCGGCCCGGCGGGACTGACCGGCTCTCCGGGCTCGATGCTGCGCTCAGACCTGCTTGTACATGCCCGGGGTGTAGTGGCCCGGCACCATGCGGGTGGTGACGCCGATGCGGTTCCAGACGTTGATCGTCGCGATGACGGCCAGCAGCTGGGCCAGTTCGCGCTCCTCGAAGTGCTTCGCTGCCTTCTCGTACACCTCGTCCGGCACGAAACCGTCGGTCAGAACGGTGACCGCCTCGGTGAACTCGATCGCCGCGAGCTCCTTCTCGGTGTAGAAGTGCCGCGACTCCTCCCAGGCGCCCAGCTGCACGATCCGCTCGACGCTCTCACCGGCGGCGATCGCGTCCTTGGTGTGCATGTCGAGGCAGAAGGCGCAGCGGTTGACCTGCGAGGCCCGGATCTTGACGAGCTCGACGAGGGACGGCTCCAGGCCCTTCCTGGAGGCGATCTCCAGGGCCAGGACGGCCTTGTAGACCTCGGGGGCGAGCTTCGCCATGTTCATGCGCGGGGTGTGCTCGGGGGCGTGAACGTGCGCGGGGGTGTGCGAGGGCGAGGGGGTCTGCCGGTTCTCTGCGGTGGTGGTCATGTGATCCACCCTAGGAGGCAGGCGGCCCGGCGATATGGTCCATATTCATGACGGATTCCTGGGCCACTTTCGGTGCGGACCTGCATCTGGACCTCTCCGCCGGGCGCGGGCTGCGGGCCGGGCTCACCGAGGCGCTGCGCGAGGCCGCGCGCAGCGGACGGCTGGCGGCCGGGACCCGGCTGCCGTCCTCCCGTACCCTCGCCGCCGATCTGGGCATCGCGCGGAACACGGTCGCCGAGGCCTACGCCGAGCTCGTCGCCGAGGGCTGGCTCACGGCCCGCCAGGGCTCCGGCACCCGGGTCGCCGAACGGGCGCGCCCGCGCCGGCCCGCGGCGGCCGCCCGCGTACGGCGGCCCGTGCGCGAGGGGCCCTCGTACAGCCTGCTGCCCGGCTCCCCGGACCTGGGCGGCTTCCCGCGCGCGGCCTGGCTGAGGGCCGCCCGGCGGGCGCTGACCGACGCGCCGAACGAGGCCTTCGGGTACGGGATCGACGTGCGCGGCCGCGTCGAGCTGCGGCGGGCGCTGGCCGGCTACCTGGCGCGGGCGCGCGGGGTGTACGCGGACCCGGACCGGATCGTGCTGTGCGCCGGCTTCCTGCACGGGCTGACGCTGCTGGCAGGGGTGTTGCGGGCGCGGCGGGTGCGGGAGGTGGCCGTGGAGGGGTACGGCCTGGACTTCCACCGCGACCTGCTGGTGCGGGCGGGGCTGCGGACGCGGCCGCTGGGGGTGGACGGGGAGGGGGCCCGTACGGGGGAGCTGACCGCGGCGGCGGGCGCGGTGCTGCTGACCCCGGCGCACCAGTTCCCGACGGGCGCCGCCCTGACCCCGGCGCGGCGGGCGGCGGCCGTCGACTGGGCGCGGACCACGGGCGGGCTGATCCTGGAGGACGACTACGACGGGGAGTTCCGCTACGACCGCCAGCCGGTGGGGGCGTTGCAGGGTCTGGACCCGGACCGGGTGATCTACCTCGGCACGGCCAGCAAGTCGCTGGCGCCGGGGCTGCGGATGGGCTGGATGGTGGTGCCGCCGGGGCTGCTGGAAGAGGTCCTGGCGGTCAAGGGGCCCACCGACTGGGCCTCCAGCGCGCTGGAGCAGCTCACGCTGGCGGAGTTCATCACCTCCGGGGCGTACGACCGCCACGTGCGCGGCATGCGGCTGCGGTACCGGCGGCGGCGGGACGAGCTGGTGGCGGCGGTGGGCGGCCGGGTGGCGGTCTCCGGGATCGCGGCGGGACTGCACGCGGTGCTGGACCTCCCGGTGGGTTCGGAGCGCTCGGTGATCCAGTCCGCGGCCTGGCAGGACCTCGCCCTGCACGGGCTGACCCGCTTCCGGCATCCGGAGGCCGAGCTGCCGCCGCGTGACGCGCTGGTCGTCGGCTACGGCACCCCGCCGGACAGCGCCTGGACCCCGACCCTGGCGGCCCTGTCCGCGTCCCTCCCGCCGTGACCGTCCCGGACCCACCACCGAGCCTCCACCCCTGCCGGCACGGCGCCCCGCCCCCGCGCCTCAATCGCCGGTGGGGTTGGATGCGCCGGGTGGTGCTGAACGCCCGGGCTCGGCCCCCGCACCCTCGCGCCTCAAACGCCGGCGAGGCTGAAAGCCCGGGCGCTCGGCCCCGGCACCCTCGCGCCTCAAACGCCGGCGAGGCTGGATGTGCCGGGTGGTGCTGAACGACCGGGTTCCGCCCCGCACCCGATCGCCTCATACGCCGGCGAGGGTGAACGCCCGGGAGCTCGGCACCGCACTCCCGCGCCTCAAACGCCGACGGGGCTGGATGCGCCGGGTGGGGGGCTGGATGTGCCCGGTGGGGCTGCTTGTGCCCGGTGGGAACTGAGTGGCCGCGCGGTGGCAATTCAGCCTCGCCGGCGTTTGAGGCGCGGGGTTCGGGGCGGAGCCCTGACACGGTGGGCCGTGGGGGCAGACAGGTCGTCGCCCTCGCCTGGCCGGTTCTTCAGGCCTACCGGTTCGAGGCGCGCGGGAACGTGGTTCGGGTCAGTGTCCCGGCGCGGCCGCCCGCAGGGTGACTTCGGCCGCGTCGGCGATTGAGGCGCGGGCCGCCGCGGTGCCCCAGCGGGGGAACCGCGGCCCGCCCGGGTCACCCCGCGGGAGCCACCGGCGCGGGGGGTGCGGGTTCGCCGAAGCGGGCCAGGGCCAAGGAGCCGGCGACCGCCACCGCGAAGCCGAGGACCGCCAGCCAGGTCAGGCCCTCCCGGGTGCTGTCGCCGAGCCAGACCACGCCCACCACCGCCGGGCCGACGGTCTCACCGAGCACCATGCCCGCCGTCGCCGCCGTCACCGAGCCGCGCGCCAGCGCCGAGGTGAGGAGCAGGAAGGCCGCACCGCCGCCCAGCAGGAGTGCGTACAGGGCCGGGTTGGTGAAGTCCCGGAGGGAGTCGATGAGCCGCACCGAGACCTCCACCACCCCGAAGCCCGTCCCCGCGGCCAGGCCGAGTACCAGCGCCCGCGGCCCGTCCGGGAGCCGGCCCGCCACCGCGCCGACCACCAGGACCAGCCCCGCCACCGCCAGCAGCCCCAGCTTCAGCGCGAGTGACCCGGTCCCCGTGCCCTCCTGCCCGGAGGCCAGCCCCAGCATCAGGAGCCCCGCGCACACCACCCACACCGCGGCCCACTCCGTCCGGGACAGCCGCACCCGCAGCAGCCGTGCCGCGACCACCGCCGTCACCGCCAGGCTGGCGGCCAGCGCGGCCCCCACCGCGTAGATCGGGATGTGGCGCAGCGCGATGATCTGCAGCACGAAGCCGGCCGCGTCGAGGCCCAGCCCCAGCAGGTACCGCCACTGCCGTACGGCCCGCAGGAACAGTGCCGCGTCCACCCCGGACCCCGTGCCCGGCTCCGCCGCCCGCGCCGCGACCGCCTGCAGAACGGACGCCGTACCGAAGCAGACCGCCGCACCCAGTGCGCAAATCATCCCAACCAACACGAACTGACTCTAGGTCACGGATCTCACGGCGGCCGGATTCCATCGGCCGGGGCGCCCGCTCTACTCTGTCGGCAGTACGCCAGGCCCCAGGGGGAGCACAGACATGGACACCAGCAACAGCAATCAGCGCCGTATGCGCTCCGGCGCGGTCGCCCTCGGCGGGATGGGTCTGCTCGCAGCCACCCTCGTGGCCTGCGGCAGCAGCGACGAGCCGGACAAGCGCTGCGCGTCCCGCTCCACGATGGACCACCTGAACAGCAAGCAGTGCAAGACCGGCGGAACCGGCGCGTATTACTACGGCGGCACCGTCAAGAACGGAAAGGTCACCGGCGGCAGTTTCGACAAGTCGGCTGTGACCCGCGGCGGCCTCGGCGGCCACAGCAGCTCCGGCTCCAGCGGCGGCTGATCACCCCATGCAGCGGCACACCATCGAGCCCCGCCCCGACTGGCAGAAGACCGTCGAGGAACAGGGCCTGATCTATCCCCTCACCCGCTACCCCGACGACTCGCTGCGCCCCTATTGGGACGAGAGCGCGTACTACTCCTTCTCCCTCCCCGAGGTCGAGGCGCTGGAGAACGTCGTCGAGGAACTGCACGCCATGTGCCTGGCCGCGGCCGCGCACATCGTCGAGCACGACCGTTTCGCCGACCTCGGCATCACCGACCCCAAGCTCGCCGCGCTGATCGCCGAGTCCTGGCGTCGCCGCGCCGAACAACCCTCCCTCTACGGCCGTTTCGACCTGCGCTACGACGGCACCGGCAGCCCGGCCAAGATGCTGGAGTACAACGCCGACACCCCCACCTCCCTCGTGGAGGCGGCCAGCCCGCAGTGGTTCTGGATGGAGGAGCGGTTCCCCGGCGCCGACCAGTGGAACTCGCTCCACGAGCGCCTCGTCGACGCATGGCGCCGGCAGGCCGAGCTGCTGCCGCCCGGTCCGCTGCACTTCGCGCACTCCGAGACCGACGAACTCGGCGAGGACCTGATGACGGTGGCCTACCTCCAGGAGACCGCCGAGCAGGCCGGCCTGGACACCCAGGCCCTGTCCGTCGAGCAGATCGGCTGGGACAGCCTGTCCGGCCGGTTCGTGGACGAGAAGCTCCGCTTCATCCGCAGCTGCTTCAAGCTCTACCCGTGGGAGTGGCTGGCCACGGACGAGTTCGGCCCGCACGTCCTCGGTACGTACGACCACGGCGGCGGCTCCGGCACCACCTGCTGGATCGAGCCGCTGTGGAAGATGCTGCTGTCCAACAAGGCGCTGCTCGCGATCCTGTGGGAGCTCTTCCCGGAGCACCCGAACCTGCTGCCCGCCTACCTCGACGGCCCGCGCGAGCTGGCGGAGCCCGGGTCCGGCGGATACGTGGCCAAGCCGCTCCTCGGCCGTGAGGGCGCGGGCGTCACCCTGCACGCAACAGGCGAGGGCGGCGAGCCGTTCGTACCGGAGGAGGGGGAGCGGTACTGCTTCCAGGGCCTGGCCCCGCTGCCCGACTTCGACGGCAACCGGGTGGTGCTCGGCGCTTGGGTCGTCGAGGACGAGGCGGCGGGGCTCGGCATCCGCGAATCGGCGGGGCCGGTCACGGACGAGTACGCCCGCTTCCTGCCCCACGTCATCCTGTAGTCCGACAGGTACGGGCTACGCGCCCAGCACCGACCTGAGCTGGTCCAGCCCCCAGTCCAGGTCCTCCTTGCTGATCACCAGCGGCGGGGCGAGCCGGATCGTCGACCCGTGGGTGTCCTTCACCAGGACCCGCCGCTCCATCAGCTTCTCGGAGATCTCCCGGCCCGTCCCGTGGTCCGGTTCGATGTCGACGCCGGCCCACAGCCCGCGCCCGCGTACGGCGGTCACGGCGCCCCCGCCGACCAGCAGGCCCAGCTCCCGGTGCAGGTGGTCGCCCAGCTCGGTGGCCCGCTGCTGGAACTCCCCGGTCCGGAGCATCGCGACGACCTCCAGGCCGACCGCGCACGCGAGGGGGTTCCCGCCGAAGGTCGATCCGTGCTGGCCGGGCTTGAACACCCCCAGCACGTCCCGGTCGGCGACGACGGCCGACACCGGCACCACGCCGCCGCCGAGCGCCTTGCCCAGGATGTAGACGTCCGGGACGACCCCCTCGTGCTCGCACGCGAAGGTCTTGCCGGTCCGCCCCAGCCCGGACTGGATCTCGTCCGCCATGAAGAGGACGTTCCGCTCGCGGGTCAGCCTGCGTACGCCGCTGAGGTATCCGGCGGGCGGCACCAGCACGCCCGCCTCGCCCTGGATCGGCTCCAGCAGCACCGCCACGGTGTTCTCGGTGACGGCGTGGGCCAGCGCGGTGAGGTCCCCGTACGGAACGATCTCAAAGCCCGGCGTGTACGGACCGAAGTGGTCGCGGGCGTCGTGGTCCGTCGAGAAGGAGACGATGGTCGTGGTCCGCCCGTGGAAGTTGTCGGCGGCGACCACGATCTTGGCATGCCCGTCCGGGACGCCCTTGACCTCGTAGCCCCATTTGCGGGCCGTCTTCACCGCCGTCTCCACGGCCTCCGCGCCGGTGTTCATGGGCAGCACCATCTCCTTGCCGCACAGCGCGGCGAGTTCGGCGCAGAAGTCGGCGAAGCGGTCGTGGTGGAAGGCGCGCGAGGTGAGGGTGACCCGCTCCAGCTGGGCCCGCGCTGCGTCGATCAGCCGGCGGTTGCCGTGGCCGAAGTTGAGGGCCGAGTACCCGGCGAGCATGTCGAGGTATCTGCGGCCCTCCACATCGGTCATCCACGCGCCGTCGGCGGAGGCGACGACAACGGGCAGCGGATGGTAGGTGTGCGCGCTGTGCGCGTCGGCGGTGCGGATGACATCAGCGGTTGTCGACACGGGGTCTCCGATCGTCCGTCTTGCCGGGTGTAGCGGTGACGAGGGTGGCGTCACCTTCTTATCGTCGCTCGTATCGCGGACGCAGAAACCTTCCGTGCGGCGCGCCCGCTAAGGTGAGCGGTACGCACGGCGACTGGCGTACGGAGAACCAACTCCGGGGGAGTCGTGCGCGCTCGACCGCATACAGGGCCGCTCGCCTGGGCCTCGCGGGGTACCGATCACATCGACCCCGGAGGAGCCCGCCATGTCTGCGCGCCGCCATCCCGCCCTTTCCGCGACCGACCCCGAACTGGCGTCCTTCGTCGCGGCGGAAGAAGTACTCCAGGCGCAGACACTGCGTCTGATCCCCAGTGAGAACTACGTGTCCGCGGCCGTCCTGGAAGCCTCGGGCACCGTACTGCAGAACAAGTACAGCGAGGGCTACCCCGGCCGCCGCTACTACGAGGGCCAGCAGAACATCGACCTCGTCGAGGCGCTGGCGATCGAGCGGGCGAAGGGCCTGTTCGGCGTCGACCACGCCAATGTGCAGCCGTACTCGGGCTCCCCGGCGAACCTGGCCGTCTACCTGGCCTTCGCAAAGCCGGGTGACACGGTGATGGGCATGGCCCTGCCGATGGGCGGGCACCTGACGCACGGCTGGGGCGTCTCGGCGACGGGCTCGTGGTTCCGCGGCGTGCAGTACGGCGTCCGCGCGGACACCGGGCTCGTCGACTACGACGCGGTCCGCGAGCTGGCCCTCGCCGAGCGGCCCAAGCTGATCTTCTGCGGCGGCACCGCCCTGCCGAGGACCATCGACTTCGCCGCCTTCGCGGAGATCGCGCGGGAGGCGGGCTCGATCCTGGTCGCGGACGTGGCCCACATCGCCGGCCTGATCGCGGGCGGCGCACACCCGTCCCCGGCGGACCACGTGGACGTCGTCTCCACCACGACGCACAAGACGCTGCGCGGTCCGCGCGGCGCGATGCTGATGTGCCGGGAGGAACACGCGAAGGCGATCGACAAGGCCGTCTTCCCGGGCCTCCAGGGCGGCCCGCACAACCAGACGACGGCCGGCATCGCGGTCGCGCTGCACGAGGCGGCGCAGCCGTCCTTCGTCACGTACGCCCACGCGGTCGTCGCCAACGCGAAGGCGCTGGCGGCGGCGCTGCTGGAGCGGGGCTTCGACCTGGTCTCGGGCGGTACGGACAACCACCTGATCCTGATGGACCTGACGGGCAAGGACGTGCCGGGCAAGGTCGCGGCGAAGGCGCTGGACCGGGCGGGGATCGTCGTGAACTACAACACGGTCCCGTTCGACCCGCGCAAGCCGTTCGATCCCTCGGGGGTGCGGATCGGTACGCCGTCGCTGACGTCGCGGGGCCTGGGGGTGGAGCACATGCCGCTCGTGGCGGACTGGATCTCGCGCTCGGTCGACGCCGCGTCCAAGGGGGACGAGCAGGCCCTGGCCGCGGTCCGGGCGGAGGTCGTGGACCTCATGGCCGCCTTCCCGGCCCCGGGCCTCCCGTTGTCGTAACCCTGCGGCACCGCTGCCGGCGGCTCCGCCCGCGGACCCCCGCACCTCACACGCCGGGCGGGGCTGAAACCCGGCCCCGCCCGGCGTTCGAGGGCGTCCCTGCGCCGGAGGCGCCGGACGCGGGCCGGAGCCGCCGCCGCACTGGCGAGCCCCGCCGGCGATCGAGGTGCGGGTGCCGGTGCGGGCAGTTCCCCCGGATACTCCGTGCAGCGGTCCATCCGGGGGAAAGCGGTCGCTCGGCCGGGGCAGGATCCGGCCGCGCCGCTACCGCCCGGTACCGCGGCACGGCACGGCCCGTACTCCCGCGACCCGGAAGGTTCCGGCCAGCGGCGGGCCCGAGTCCGCCCCCGCACCTGAGAGAATGAAGCCATGGCTTCTGATCGTCCTCGCGCGCTCTCCGGCATCCAGCCCACCTCCGGTTCGTTCCACCTCGGGAACTACATCGGAGCTGTCCGCCAGTTCGTCGCCCTGCAGGAGACGCACGACGCCTTCTACATGGTCGTCGACCTGCACGCGATCACCATTCCGCAGGATCCGGCGGACCTGCGCGCGAACACCCGCCTCTCCGCCGCTCAGCTGCTCGCCGCCGGCCTGGACCCCGAGCGCTGCACGCTCTTCATCCAGAGCCATGTGCCCGAGCACGCGCAGCTCGGCTGGGTCATGAACTGCATCACCGGCTTCGGCGAGGCCAGCCGGATGACCCAGTTCAAGGACAAGTCCGCCAAGGGCGGCGTGAACAACGCCACCGTCGGCCTGTTCACGTACCCGATCCTTCAGGTCGCCGACATCCTGCTCTACCAGGCGAACGCCGTCCCCGTCGGCGAGGACCAGCGCCAGCACATCGAGCTGACCCGCGACCTGGCCGAGCGCTTCAACCAGCGCTTCGGCCAGACCTTCACCCTCCCCGCCGCGCACATCGTCAAGGAGGTCGCGAAGATCTACGACCTCCAGGATCCGACGATCAAGATGTCGAAGTCCGCGTCGTCGCCCAAGGGCCTGGTCAACCTCCTCGACGAGCCCAAGGTCACCGCGAAGAAGATCAAGAGCGCGGTCACCGACACCGAGGCCGAGATCCGCTTCGACACCGAGAAGAAGCCCGGCGTCAGCAATCTGCTCACGATCTACTCCACCCTCACGGGCGAGACGATCGCCGGGCTGGAGGCGAAGTACGAGGGCAAGGGCTACGGCGCGCTGAAGACCGACCTGGCCGATGTGATGGTCGATTTCGTCACACCGTTCAAGCAGCGCACCCAGGAGTACCTGGACGACCCCGAAACACTGGACTCCGTCCTGGCCAAGGGCGCGGAGAAGGCCCGCGCGGTCGCCGCCGAGACGCTCGCGCAGGCGTACGACCGGCTTGGTCTGGTGCCTGCCAAGCACTGACGAACGCAACTACGGACAGAGGGCTCTGGCACGAAAGGGGGTGCTGCCGCCACACTGGGGCGGCAGCAGTCCACACCGACAAGCGGAGGAGAGATACGTGGGGACCGTAACGCTCGGCGTTTCGATCGCGGTCCCGGAGCCGTACGGCAGCCGGCTTCAGGAGCTGCGCGCAGGCTTCGGGGACGCCGCCGCGCATGGCATCCCCACGCACGTCACCCTCGTTCCGCCCACCGAGGTGGAGGCGGACCGGCTTCCGGCCATCCGCGCCCACCTCTGCCAGGTCGCGGCCGCCTTCCGGGCCTTCCGGATGCGGCTGGGCGGGACGGGAACCTTCCGCCCGGTCTCGCCGGTCGTCTTCGTCCAGGTCGTCGAGGGCGCCGCGGGCTGCACCCGTCTCCAGGGCGAGCTCCGCGACCCCGCCGGGCCGCTCAGCCGCGAGCTGGCCTTCCCGTACCACCCCCACGTCACGGTCGCCCACGGGATCTCCGAGGAGGCGATGGACCTGGCGTTCACGACCCTCGCCGATTACGCCGCCGAGTGGGTCTGCGAGGGCTTCGCGCTCTACGAGCAGGGTTCGGACGGGGTCTGGCGCAAGCTGCGCGAGTACCCGTTCGGGACCGGCCCCGCCGTCGTGCCGACACAGCCGGGCTGCCCCGCCGACGAGACGGCCGGCGCGGCCGGCGCGACCGTACGGCCGTCCTGACGGAGCGGGCGCAGGGTCAGCCGGGCGGTGCGCCGGGCTCGGAACTTCAGCCTTCGCAGGACCAGGGTGTGGAACGGGCGACCCGTCGGGCGCGCTTCGCGAAAAGTCACAATCGAGGACCGTAGTACCCAAAAGCGACAATCCCGGCTATTTCCGGCGGCTCATTTACGGTGACTCCATGGACTGGCTGACGAAACTCCCGGTGATCGGTCCGCTGGCGGCCCGTCTGATGCGGACGCACGCGTGGCGTTCGTACGAACGCCTCGACCGTGTGCACTGGACCCGGCTCGCCGCCGCGATCACCTTCATCAGCTTCCTCGCACTGTTCCCGCTGATCACCGTGGCCGCCGCAGTGGGCGCGGCGCTGCTCAGCCAGGAGCAGCTGGACCGCCTGCAGGAGACCCTCGCCGAACAGGTCCCGGGCATCTCCGACCAGCTGAACATCGACGGGCTCGTCGCGAACGCGGGCACGGTCGGCCTCGTCGCCGGCGCCCTCCTGCTCTTCACCGGCATCGGCTGGGTGGGCTCGATGCGGGACTGCCTGCGCGCGGTGTGGGACAAGGACGACGAGGACGACGGGAACCCGTTCGTCCGCAAGGGCAAGGACGGGCTTGTCCTGCTCGGCCTCGGCGGGGTGGGCCTGGCCTCGGCCGCGGCCTCGATCCTCGGATCCAGCGCGGTCGGGAAGTCCGCCGACTGGCTGGGCATCCCGCGCGAGGGCCCGGGCGGCGCACTGTTGCGCTCGCTCGCCTTCCTCGTCGGCGTCGTGGCCGCCTTCCTGCTGCTGCTCTACGTCCTGACCCTGCTCCCCGGCGTCGAACCGCCGCGCGGCCGCCTGATCCAGGCGGCCCTGATCGGCGCGGCGGGGTTCGAGCTGCTGAAACTGCTGCTGAGCGGCTACATGCGGGAGGTCGCCGCGAAGAGCATGTACGGGGCCTTCGGCGTGCCGATCGCCCTGCTGCTCTGGATCAACTTCATGGCGAAGCTGCTGCTCTTCGTCGCGTCCTGGACGGCGACCCGCGACGGCGGCGACGACGACGACGGCGAAGGCGAAGGCGACGACGGCGTCGACGGCGGCGCGCAAGAGCCTCCGGCGGGCGCCGCGCCGGAGCCTTCACGCGTCCGGTGAACCGCTAGGTCCCTCCGGCCCCGTCCTACACCAGGTCCTCGCCCCGGCTCCGGCGGCCGCGGGGCCAGCGGCGATTGACCACGTAGACGCCGCCCGCCAGCGCGGCCATCGCACCGCCCGCGACGCCCAGCGCGGTGCCGACGCCGCCCGGCCCTCCGGCCGCCGACGGGTTGTTCTCGTGCGACTGGGCCGGGGAGCCGTGCGCGGAGGTGTCCGCGCTCTTCGGCGGCACCAGCTCACCCACCGGCTTGACCTTCCCGGCCGCCGCGAAACCCCAGTCGAAGAGGGCGGCGGTCTCCTCGTAGACCGAGTTCGCACCACCCGCGCCCGGGTTCATCACCGTGACCAGCAGCTTCCTGGAACCCTGCTGCGCGGCGCCGGTGAAGGTGGAACCGGCCATGGTCGTGTTGCCGTTCTTCACCCCTGCGATGCCCTTGTACGGGGAGAGGCCGCCCGCGCCCGTCATCAGCCGGTTGGTGTTCTGGATCTCGAAGTAGTCCCGCGGCTTGCCGGCCTCATGCCTGCCGGGGAACTTCGCGCTCACCGTGCCGCAGTACTCCCGGAAGTCCTGCTTCTGCAGCCCGGAGCGGGCGATGAGCGTCAGGTCGTACGCGCTCGACACCTGCTCCGGGGCGTCGTACCCGTCGGGGGACACCACATGGGTGTCCAGGGCCTGGAGCTCCTCGGCGTGCGCCTGCATGTCCTTGACGGTCTTGTCGATGCCGCCGTTCATGGCCGAAAGCACGTGCACGGCGTCGTTCCCCGACCGCAGGAACACCCCGAGCCACAGGTCGTGGACGGAGTACTCGAGGTCCTCCTTGACCCCGACCAGGCTGCTGCCCGGGCCGACGCCCTCCATGTCCTGCTCGGTGACCTTGTGGACCTGCTCCTTGGGCAGGCCCGGCAGCACGGTGTCCGCGAACAGCATCTTCATCGTGGAGGCCGGGGGCAGCCGCCAGTGTGCGTTGTGCGCCGCCAGCACCTCTCCGGACTCGGCGTCGGCGACGATCCACGACCGCCCCGTGAGGTTCGTCGGCAGGGTGGGCGCGCCGGGCAAAAGGTTCACCTGGGTCCCCGGCTGACCCAGCAGGGAGCCGCCGACCGTGGACATCGAGGCGGGCGGTGCGGGGGCCGCCGGGGCCTGCGGCGCCTTGGCGGGCCCGCCCTTTCCGTCGGCCGGCGGGGTCGGCGCGGCGTGTGCCGGGGCCACCAGCATGGTGGGGACCAGCAACGCGGCGGATAGGACCGTCAGCGCGGTCGTCTTGGCAGACACGCAGGTGAAAGTACATCCCGATGAGCTGAATGATGCCGCGGACCGGCCAATCCGCGGCAACCACCCCCGGGACAGCCCACCCCGGCGCGTCCGTCCTGGGGACGAATCCGATACTGAAGGCATGAAACTGAGCCGTGCCGCCTCCTGGTTCCTGCTCGCCTTCGGGGTGTGGAGCTGGTTCATCTGGGTGTCTTTCGTCCGGAACCTGTGGAAGAACGGCAGCGGCCAGGCCTTCGATGCGGCGGGCGACCCCACGACGTACTTCTGGGTACACCTGACGCTTGCGGTGACGTCCTTTCTCCTGGGGACGGTGGTCGGTGTGATCGGGTTGCGCGCGGTCCTGGCCCTGCGGCACGGATCACGTACGGATGAGGACGGCTCGGCATGACGATCCTGGTTTTCGCGCTGGTCGCGCTCTCGGTGTGCGCCCTGCTGGTCCTGGTCCACCGCTGGCTCTGGATCCGCCTGGTCCGCGACACCACGACCCCCCGCGGACTGCCCCGCCGCATCGGCACGGCCTTGACCATCGCCCTGCCCCTCCTCTCTGTGGCCGCCCTGACCACGGGCCGCGCCGGGGCGCCCTTCTGGCTGCAGCAGACGGTGGCCTGGCCGGGATACCTCTGGCTCGCGGTTCTCCTGTACTTGACCCTGACGATGCTGCTCGCGGAGCCGATCCGCGCGCTGTTGCTCCGCCGTCTGGCCCACCGCGCCCCCTCCGCAGCGGTGGACGGGCCTCCCGGGCCGGCCCCGGCGGACCCGGGCGCCGCGGTGGAGCCCGGCGCGGTCGTGGCCGCAAGCGGTGCACCCCGCCAGGGGCGCTCCCCCCTCGCGGAGCGCGCAGCGGGCGAAGCCGCCCGCCCGCGGGGGCACGGCTCCCCGCAGGAGCCGGCCGCTGCCGGCTCCGCCGGGCAGGCTGCCGCCGGGTCCACTGGGGGCGACGGGCTGACCCGGCGCCGGTTCGTCGCGCGCGCCGTCGGCGGGGCGGCCGCCGCCGTGGCCGTCGGGACCGTCGGCGCGGGGACGTACGGAGTCCTGCGCGGGCCGAGCGTCCGGCGGGTGCAGGTCCCTCTGGCGAAACTGCCGCGCGCGGCGCACGGATTCCGGATCGCCGTCGTCAGCGACGTCCACCTCGGCCCGGTGCTCGGCCGCGCCCACGCCCAGCGCATCGTCGACACCGTCAACCGGACACAGCCCGACGTCATCGCCATCGTCGGTGATCTCGTCGACGGCAGCGTGCCGGACCTCGGTCCCTCGGCGGAGCCGCTGCGCGGGCTCACCGCCCGCCACGGCTCGTTCTTCGTCACCGGGAACCACGAGTACTTCTCCGGCGCACAGCAGTGGATCGACCACGTCCGCGAACTGGGGCTGACCCCTCTGGAGAACGCCCGCCGTGCGCTCCCGCACTTCGACCTCGCCGGCGTCAACGACATCCAGGGGGAGCTGGAGGGGACCGGCCCCGACTTCCAGGCGGCCCTCGGCGACCGCGACCGTACGCGGGCCGCCGTACTCCTCGCCCACCAGCCCGTCGTCATCCACGACGCCGTCCGCCACGGCGTCGACCTGCAGCTCTCCGGCCACACCCACGGCGGCCAGCTCTGGCCCGGCAATTACCTCGCCGAACTCGCCAACCCCACCGTCGCCGGCCTGGAACGCTACGGCGACACCCAGCTCTACGTCTCCCGCGGGGCCGGCGCCTGGGGACCCCCGGTCCGGGTGGGCGCGCCGTCCGACATCACGGTCGTCGAACTCGCCTCGTACCAGGCCTGATCCAGAGCCGCAGTCCGCTTCGGACCCCGGAATCCCGACACCTCACTCGAACGAGTGGCAGACGATCCGTGCCGGCCGACGTGCCCTCAACCGCCAGACCCTCCCACTGCCGGAGGTCAGACGCGAGGTACCGGCCTACGCGAGGTCCGGGCCTACGCGAGGTCCGGGCCTCCGGGGAGTCCGGGTCTACGCGGGGTCCGGGTCGGGGTCCGAGGCCTTGCGCCGGGCCCCCGCCGTCGCCGTCTGCGCCATGCCGGGCAGGAAGTCCGCGAACAACTCGTGTACCTCCCGCACCAGCGGCCGCAGTACCCGGAACCGGGCCAGGACGATGCCCCGCGTCGTCAGCTGCGCGCCGCGCTCGGCGAGCCGTCGCGTCTTCTCGCTGTTCGGGGAGCGGTCGAAGACCCAGTACAGGACCAGGCCCATCTGCGAGAGCCACATCAGCTCGGGCAGTACGTCGACCAGTTCGGCCGGCACCTTGGTCTTCGCCCCCGCCAGCACCTCGCGGTGGATGTCGATCGCCGCCTGCCGCGCCGGTTCCGATTCCGGTGAGAACGGGCTGAGCGGACTCTCGGGGTCCGCCGCGTTCTTGAAGAACTGCGAGGCGAACTCGTGGTACGGGGCCGCGATGTCCATCCAGCTCGTCAGCACGCCCGCGAGCCGCTTCTGCAGATCGGTCTCGCTGTCCAGGATGGGTCGGACCGCCGCCTGGTGGGCGGCGCCGATCCGGTCGTAGAACCCCTGGACCAGGTGTTCCTTAGACTCGAAGTAGTAATAGGCGTTGCCGACCGAGACACCGGCCTCCTTCGCGATACCCCGCATCGTCGTCTTGTCGAAGCCGCGCTCCTGGAAGAGCCGGAGCGCGGTTTCGAGGATGAGCGTGCGGGTCTGCTCGCTCTTGGGAGCCTTCTGATCAGTCACGGTGTATGAGCCTATCGGGGGACGGAGCACTGGTCGTCACAGGCCGGTCCCTCGACGCCTTGGGGGTGGCCCTCCGTACGCACCGCCTGCCGCCACGCCGAGGCGGTGTACATGGCCGCCCGGGCCAAGGGCCGACCGGCCGGGGTGGCCAGCCAGTTGGCCCTCGGCCGGTGTTCGACCAGCGCCCACAGGCACACGATGAAGGCGTCGGTCCCGGTCCACACCTGCCCCGAGTCCCCGACCACGGTGATCTCCCGGAGCGTCGACTCGTGGTCGAGCCCGGGGAATCGCCGCCGCGCCTCGTGGGACGCGGCGGGGACCAGGTCGATCGGGACCAGTCGGCGCTGTGCGAGCAGCCAGTGCCGGATGTGCACGCAGAGCGGGCAGTTGGCGTCGTAGAGCACGGTCAGCTTCCGGACCGGCCACCCGGGCGCCATGACTCAGGCCCCGGCCGGCGCGGTCCACCCCTGCGGGGCGACGGGCGGAGTCTGCTGGCGCTCCA
Organism: Streptomyces sp. NPDC054849; assembly: GCF_053610945.1. Taxonomy (NCBI): domain Bacteria; kingdom Bacillati; phylum Actinomycetota; class Actinomycetes; order Kitasatosporales; family Streptomycetaceae; genus Streptomyces; species Streptomyces sp. NPDC054849. Next base: position 165,508 of record NZ_JBSGZI010000002.1, on the reverse strand, counting down.
TGATTCCGCGGCGGCGCATCTTGTTCAGCACCCACACATTGCCGAGGTGCATGACCCCGAGGACCAGCAGGACGACGCCGAGCTTGACCGAGAGGGCCTCGAAGAGGCCGCGGGCGCTCTCCACCTCCTCGCTCGACCGCAGGTAGAGGGTCACGAAGCCGATGTTCACGAGGTAGAAGCCGACCACGAGGAGCTGGTTGACGGCGTCCGCGAGCTTCTCGTTCCCCTGGAGGACGTCGCCGATGAAGACACGGCCGTTGCGGCTGAGCGTGCGGGCGACCCAGACGGTGAGCCCGATGCTGATGAGCAGGTAGATGACATACGTGACCACGGTGAGGTCCATTGCCCTCAGCCCCCTTGAACGTGTTCAATACTGCTGACGGGGATGACTGTAGGGCTTTTTTTGAACAGGTTCAAGCGAATGGCGGGTTGGGCCTGCCCGGCGCGGAACGCAAAGGCGTACTGAAGCGGACGCGGCGCACCGAGGTCGAGGGTCGAAGGCCCCGACGGGCTCCCGGGCTGGTCCGGACGGCCCAATCGGGTCACCCCTGGGTGGTGACGCTCGGCGACAGCGGTGACCACCATGCGTTACACATAGCCACCGAGAGTGACTGCGACCTTCATTCGAAAGCGAGGCAGCCCATGTCGGTGGAGACGGCCCCAGGCACCCGGACCGCAACGGCTCAGCAGCATCAGGAACAGCTCAGTCTCAGTACGGCGGCGGCGCGGAACCTCGCGACGACGACCAAGTCCGAACCCCAGATGCAGGGCATCAGCTCCCGCTGGCTCCTGCGGAAACTGCCCTGGGTGCACACCCCCGGCGGCGTCTACCGGGTGAACCGGCGCCTCTCGTACGTGCTCGGGGACGGCCGCGTCGCCTTCGTCAAGAACGGCTCCAAGGTCCAGGTCATCCCGGCCGAGCTGACCGAACTGCCCCTCCTGCGCGGCTTCGACGACCCGCTCGCACTCGGCGCGCTGGCCGAGCGGTTCGTGCAGAAGCAGTACGAGCCCGGCCAGGTCATCGTGCACGCCGGAAAGAAGGCCGACCACGTCTACCTCATCGCCCACGGCAAGGTCGAGAAGGTCGGCCCGGGCAAGTACGGGGACGAGAACATCATCGGCCGGCTCGGTGACGGAGACACCTTCGGCTGCCACACCCTGACCCGCTCCAAGGGCGCCACCTGGGAGTTCACCGCCCGGGCGACCACCGCGGTCACCCTCCTCGCGCTCCCGGAGACGGCCTACCGGGCGGTCGCCGACCAGTACGAGCACCTGCGCACGCACGTCGCGAGCCAGAACGGCAGCAGGAACGGCTTCAAGACCAACAAGGTCGGCGAGAAGCTCATCGAACTGAGCGCCGGCCACCACGGTGAGGCCCTGCTGCCGGGCGCCTACGCCGACTACGAGCTGAAGCCGCGCGAGTACGAGCTGAGCGTGGCTCAGACCGTGCTGAAGGTGCACACCCGCGTCGCCGACCTCTACAACCAGCCGATGAACCAGACCCACCAGCAGCTGCGGCTCACGGTCCAGGAGCTGCGCGAGCGGCAGGAGCACGAGCTCGTCAACAATCCGGAGTTCGGGCTGCTCCACAACACCGACTTCGACCAGCGCATCCAGACCCACAGCGGCCCGCCGACCCCGGACGACCTCGACGACCTGCTCAGCATGCGGCGGGGCACCCAGTACCTGTTCGCCCACCCCAAGGCCATCGCCGCCTTCGGCAAGGAGTGCAACAAGCGGGGCCTGAGCCTCGGCCACGTCGAGGTCGACGGCCACCACATCCCGGCCTGGCGGGGCGTGCCGATCCTGCCCTGCGGGAAGATCCCGCTCACCGAGCAGCACACCTCCTCGATCATCGCCGTGCGGACGGGCGAGGACAACGAAGGCGTGATCGGCCTCTACCAGACCGGCCTGCCGGACGAGTACGAACCCGGGCTCAACGTCCGCTTCATGGGCATCGACGAGCGTGCGATCATCTCGTACCTCGTCACCGCCTACTACTCGGCGGCCGTGCTGGTCCCGGACGCCGTCGGCGTCCTCGAGAACGTCGAGGTCCGCCCGCGCGCGTGAACTCCCGCCCGTGGCAAGGCCCGTCCACCCCGGCCCGACCGGACGCGGCGGCTCAGGCCTGAGGGTCCCGCTCCTGCGCGGCGGGCTTCGGCTGCCTCGTGCGCGGTCGTCCCGCCTTCAGGAGGCCGATGCCCTGCACGACATGAGACTCGGGCCCATGCAGGCCTGCGCTTCCGGTAGCCGGGGTTCAGCTCCCTGAGCCTGTCGGCCTCCTCCAGGAGGGTCAGCGGACTCTCCTCGTCGGCGTACTCAGGGTGCTCGACGGGTGCCGACGACATTCCGGCCTCCCGTGGGCTGGGTCGAGAGCATCATCGCAGGACTGCGCGGCCCCTTCGCGCGGTAACCGGACGATTCACCGGAAGGAGCGGTTCAGGAACTCCAGCATCAGGCGGGTTGTCTCCTCCGGGCGCTCCAGTGACGGCAGGTGGCCCGCCCAGGGGAGCTCGCGGTGCTCGGCGCCCGGGACCAGCTCGGGAAGCTCGGCGGCGATGCGGCGGAAGTCCGGGAGATCGTGGGCGCCGCCGACGGCCAGGATCGGGGCGGTGATCGCCGCCAGGTCGACCGGGACCTCCGGCAGTTCATGGCTTTCGGTGACGGCCAGGGCGCCCTCGAAGTTCCCCAGCTGCATGGCCCGGACGAGGGTGTGGGCGTCGGCGTCGGCGTCCGGGCCCAGCCAGGTGCGGGCGTTGAACTCGGCGGCGCCGGCCAGGTCCCCCGCATCGAGGAAGACGTCCTCGGCCGCGCCGAACTTCCGCAGTTCCGGGCTCGGTTCGTGACCGGGCCGGCCGGGGCAGAGCAGGAGCAGCGAGGCCACCCGCTCGGGGTGCAGGGCGGCGAGCGTCAGGGCGACCCGGCCCCCGTAGGAGCTCCCGACCAGGACCGCCCGCTGGACGTCGAGGTGGTCCAGCAGGTCCCTCACGTCGCCCACGTCGCTGTACGGGGCATCGGCGGCGGGGGAGTCCCCACAGGTGCGGAAGTCCGGCCGGACCACCCGGAACCCGGCCTCGATCAACGGGCGCCACTGAGGCTCCCACATCCGCCGGTCGCAGACGGAGGAGTGCAGCAGGACGACGGCGGGGCCGTCTGCGGGCCCGTCCACATCATGAGAAACGATCATCATGTGATCTTCGCGGTTCGCGGGCCGCTCCGCCAGCGGTTTCGGAGGCGGGTTTCAGCGGGGCCCGCCCTGTGGCCCCGCCCGGCCCTGTGGCCCCCGCCCCCCCACCCGCCCCGGGCGGGCCCTCAGAAGCTCAGCGAGCGCGCGTAGTTGAGCTGGGACATCACCCACGGGTACGTGCTCGCGTCCACCGCCGGGATCATCGTGGAGTGGTGCCGGCCGCCGCTGGTGACCGTGATCTGGATGTAGCCGGTGGTCTTCTTCTCCTTCATCAGGAGGAAGAGCAGGCCGAGCAGGCAGAACAGGAAGAAGATGATCGCGAGCACGATCGCGTGGGGCGGGACCTTCTCCTCGGTGCGCGAGAAGTCGGTCGCGTTCCACATCGCGCCCTTGAGCGGCATCGTGCCCGACGGGGTGATGATCTGGTCCCCCGCGATGGTGATGTCGCCGAGGGACAGTCCCGCCCCGCCGACCGGGGCGGCGGAGTAGTCCATGGGGGCCGGAATGCCCGCGCCGCCGATGGTCGGCTGATAGGCCGGGGCCGCGGGGTAGGGCTGCGGGTAGCCGTAACTGGCCTCTCCCGGCCCCCACTTGTATGCCTCCTGGCCGGGCGTGCCGGGCTGGCCGCCCTGACTGGGGTCACTGGCGTACGGATTCGGCTGCTGCTCGCTCATACGGCCGATCCTTCCACAGGGACCCCCGCCCTGTACCCCGGGTCCCGTACCCCGAGTCCCGTACCCGGGGTCCTGTCCCGGGCCGCGGTGCCGTCGATCCGGCCCGGACCGTTGTCAGCGGGCACGCCTGCTGTCGAAGAGACGGGGGAACGGGCGAGGGCCCCGCCCCCGGGTGAACCGGGTGCGGGGCCCTCGTACGGGCAGGGGCCGGGAGATCAGAAGCGGCGCGTGATCAGCGCACGCTTGACTTCCTGGATCGCCTTCGTGACCTCGATGCCGCGCGGGCACGCGTCGGTGCAGTTGAAGGTCGTGCGGCAGCGCCACACGCCGTCCTTGTCGTTCAGGATCTCCAGCCGCTGCTCGCCGGCCTCGTCACGCGAGTCGAAGATGAAGCGGTGCGCGTTGACGATCGCCGCCGGGCCGAAGTACTGGCCGTCGTTCCAGAACACCGGGCACGAGGACGTGCACGCGGCGCACAGGATGCACTTGGTGGTGTCGTCGAAGCGCTCGCGGTCCTCGGCGGACTGCAGGCGCTCACGCGTCGGCTCGTTGCCCTTGGTGACCAGGAACGGCATGACGTCGCGGTACGCCTGGAAGAAGGGCTCCATGTCGACCACGAGGTCCTTCATCACCGTGAGGCCCTTGATGGCCTCGACGGTGATCGGCTTCTCCGGGTTGATGTCCTTGATCAGCGTCTTGCAGGCGAGCCTGTTCTTGCCGTTGATCCGCATCGCGTCGGAGCCGCAGATGCCGTGCGCGCACGAGCGGCGGAAGGTCAGCGTGCCGTCGAGGTCCCACTTGATCTTGTGGAGACCGTCGAGCACGCGCTCCTTCGGGTCGATCTCGACCTGGAAGTCCTGCCAGGTCGACTCCTCCGAGATCTCCGGGTTGAAGCGGCGGATCCGGAAGGTGACCGTGATGAACGGCGAGGCGGCGGACGCCGCCTCCATCTTGTCCAGGGTGGGGGTGGCCATCAGTACTTACGCTCCATCGGCTGGTAGCGGGTGACGACGACGGGCTTGTAGTCCAGCCGGACGGAGTCCTTGCCGTCGTCGCCGACCTCGCGGTACGCCATGGTGTGGCGCATGAAGTTGACGTCGTCGCGGTTCGGGTAGTCCTCGCGGTAGTGACCGCCGCGGGACTCCTTGCGCGCCAGCGCGGACACGGCCATGACCTCGGCCAGGTCGAGCAGGTTGCCCAGCTCGATGGCCTCCAGCAGGTCCGTGTTGAAACGCTTGCCCTTGTCCTGGACGGACACGTTCTTGTAGCGCTCGCGCAGCTCCGCGATCTTCTCGACCGCGGTCTTGATGGTCTGCTCCGTACGGAACACCATCACGCACGCGTCCATCGTCTCCTGGAGCTCGAGACGCAGTTCGGCGACCCGCTCGTTGCCGGTGGAGTTGCGCAGGTGCTCGACCAGGTCGACGACCTGCTGCGCCGGGTTCTCCGGCAGCTCGACGTAGTCGTTGGCCTGGGCGTACGCGGCGGCCGCGATGCCCGAGCGCTTGCCGAAGACGTTGATGTCCAGCAGCGAGTTGGTGCCCAGGCGGTTCGCGCCGTGCACCGACACGCACGCGACCTCGCCGGCCGCGTACAGGCCCGGGACGACGGTGGTGTTGTCCGCCAGGACCTCACCCTCGACGTTGGTCGGGATGCCGCCCATGGCGTAGTGCGCGGTGGGCTGGATCGGGATCGGGTCCGTGTACGGCTCGATGCCCAGGTACGTGCGCGCGAACTCGGTGATGTCCGGGAGCTTCGCGTCGAGCTGCTCCGGCGGCAGGTGCGTCAGGTCCAGGTACACGTGGTCACCGGCCGGACCGCAGCCGCGGCCCTCACGGATCTCGGTGTAGATGGAGCGCGAGACGACGTCACGGGACGCGAGGTCCTTCATGACCGGCGCGTACTTCTCCATGAAGCGCTCGCCGTCCTTGTTGCGGAGGATGCCGCCCTCACCGCGGGCGCCCTCCGTCAGCAGGATGCCCATGCGCCAGATGCCCGTCGGGTGGAACTGGAAGAACTCCATGTCCTCCAGCGGCAGGCCGCGGCGGTAGCAGGCCGCCTGGCCGTCACCCGTGAGGGTGTGCGCGTTGGAGGTCACCTTGAAGAACTTGCCGGTGCCGCCGGAGGCGTAGATGACGGCCTTCGCCTGGAACACGTGGATCTCGCCGGTGGCGAGCTCGTACGCGACCACACCGGCCGACTTCTTGACGCCGTCCTCCTCGACCAGGAGCTGGTCCAGGACGTAGAACTCGTTGAAGAACTCCACGCCCTCCTTGACGCAGTTCTGGTACAGCGTCTGGAGGATCATGTGACCGGTGCGGTCCGCGGCGTAGCAGGACCGGCGGACCGGCGCCTCGCCGTGGTTGCGCGAGTGGCCGCCGAAGCGGCGCTGGTCGATGGTGCCGTCCGGGGTGCGGTTGAACGGCAGGCCCATCTTCTCAAGGTCGAGGACCGCGTCGATGGCCTCCTTCGCCAGGATCTCGGCGGCGTCCTGGTCGACCAGGTAGTCACCGCCCTTGACCGTGTCGAAGGTGTGCCACTCCCAGTTGTCCTCTTCCACGTTGGCGAGCGCGGCGGCCATGCCGCCCTGCGCGGCGCCCGTGTGGGAGCGGGTCGGGTACAGCTTCGTCAGCACGGCGGTGCGGCTGCGCTTCGTCGACTCGATGGCGGCGCGCATGCCCGCGCCGCCCGCGCCCACGATGACGGTGTCGTACTTGTGGATCTTCATTGGTTTCGCCTCAGCCCCGTTGCCTAGCGGATGTTCGGGTCGAAGGTGAAGATCACCAGCGTGCCCAGAAGGATGGTGAACACCGTGGCGGTGTAGAGCAGGCCCTTCAGCCACAGCCGCGTGTTGGCACGCTCCGCGTAGTCGTTGATGACGGTACGCAGGCCGTTTGCGCCGTGCAGCATGGCCAGCCACAGCATCAGCAGGTCCCAGACCTGCCAGAACGGGGACGCCCAGCGGCCGGCCACGAAGGCGAAGCCGATCTTGGAGACGCCGCCGTCCAGCACCAGCTGGATCAGCAGGTGGCCGATGACGAGGACGACGAGCACGATGCCCGAGAGGCGCATGAAGAGCCACGCGACCATCTCGAAGTTGCCGCGGGTCGAGCGGGGCGTCCTGCCCGTGCGCTTGCGCGGGGCCTCGATGTAGGGCGCGGGGTTGTCGACGTCGTAGAGCGACAGGTCCGATACGGACCCGCCGTCGCCGGCGCCCTTGGTCATGTTGACGGAAGAAGTGTCAGAAGACATGCGTGTCACTTCCCGAACAGTTCAAGGTAGGCGTGGCCCAGTACGGGGTACAGGGCCCCGACCATCAGCACGATCCAGATGCCCACGACCCACCAGAGCATCGTCTTCTGGTGGCGCGGGCCCTTGGACCAGAAGTCCACGGCGATGACACGGAGACCGTTGAGCGCGTGGAACAGGATGGCGGCGACGAGGCCGTACTCCAGCAGCGCGACGATCGGAGTCTTGTAGGTAGCCACGACATCGTCGTACGCCTCGGGGGAGACGCGGACGAGAGCGGTGTCGAGGACGTGTACGAACAGGAAGAAGAAGATGAGGACGCCGGTGACTCGATGAGCCACCCAGGACCACATTCCTTCCCGGCCGCGGTACAACGTTCCAGCCGGCACGGAAAACCCTCCGGAAGCGGGGCGGGGGCCAGCCGGCTTCTTTGTCGGTCGGGCCCGGCCGGGTACGGTCCTCCGGCCCCGGACATCGTAGCGACGCTTTGTCGGTTCCCTTGCGCGGGGGCCATCGGTGTGATCAAACAGGCACGTACGGGCTATCCCACAGGGGCGAATAGCCCGATTTCCGCGCCAGACGGCCCATAGGGGGGCGTCAGCCAGCGTGTCAGATCCCGGAGCCGGGCCTGTGCGACACGGCGCAGCTCGTCCGCGGAGATCGAGCGCTCCTCGTCCACCTCGTGCCCCATCCGCCGCCGGATCGCGGCCAGCAGCTGGTCCGCCTGCTCCTCGGGCGGGTGGCCGTCGAGGCAGATCACGAAGGCGTGGCCGAACTTCCGTTCGTACTCCGCATGGGCCGCGTCGAGCGCCAGCAGCGCCGCGTAGGGCGCCCCGTGGTCCAGTTCCGCCGAGCACTCCGCGGCCAGCGCCTCGGTCAGGTCGGTCTGGGAGAGGTCGTACGAGGCTTCGTCCGCCGCGGCGAGCAAAGCGCCGGGATCGGGGTAGGGGCGGTGTGCGGCCACCCGGTGTGCCCAGCGGCGGCTGCCGCAGCAGCTCAGCAGGGCGGCCCGGGCGACTTCGGGGGACAGGGCGTTGAACCGCGCCAGTCCGGAGCCGTGCGACGGGTCGGAGCCGCCGCGGGCCTGTGCCGGCAGATGGCTGGACAGCGGGGGGCTCCTCGGGGCGCGGCGCGGGTGTGCCGCCACGCTAGCGACGCAGGGCATGGTGTGTCGTAGCGATGTGGGTATTTCACCCGGAAGAGAGCCGAAAGGATGACGTGAGCGCCGTCGGCGGGCATGGTGGGTGGCCCGGGAGGGGGAAGGCGACCGAGGCCGCCACCCCCCACAGGAGAGGCCCCGGCCGCCATCCGTCACGGGCTCGTGCGACAAGCCCGTATCCCTGTCAGCGCCTCGAGTGCGTTTTGTGTCACACCTCGCTCCGCACAGGATTGGTTGCGCGTTGTATCACTCGTGGACGAGAGGTGCTTGAAAGCCGTAACGTGCTGATTTGCGCCACACGTACAGGACAGTGAACGGGTTGGGGACTTTGCTGGGGGACGACGCGGAGCTGACCGCTGTGGTGCTCGCGGCACAGGACGGCGACGAGAACGCGTTCCGTGCTGTGTACCGCGCGGTGCACCCACGCCTGCTCGGTTACGTACGCACGCTCGTCGGAGACGGCGACGCGGAGGACGTGACCTCGGAAGCCTGGCTGCAGATCGCCCGCGACCTCGACTCCTTCACCGGCGACGCCGACCGCTTCCGCGGCTGGGCCGCCCGCATCGCCCGCAACCGGGCCCTCGACCACATCCGCATGCGCGGCCGCCGCCCGGCCATCGGCGGCGACGACACGGAACTGACCGGCTGGGCCGCCGAGTGCGACACCGCCGGCGCGGCGATGGAGTCCCTCTCGACCGGCCGGACCATGGCGCTCATCGCGCAGCTTCCGCAGGACCAGGCCGAGGCCGTCGTCCTGCGGGTCGTGGTCGGGCTGGACGCCAAGAGCGCGGCCGAGACCCTCGGCAAGCGGCCCGGCGCCGTACGGACCGCCGCGCACCGGGGCCTGAAGAAGCTGGCCGAGCTGCTCTGCGCCGAGGGCGCGGAGTCCGGGTTCGGGCCGGACTTGGACACCGGCTCCGAGCCGGCCGGACGGGTCGGCCATAATGCCGATGGCCAGGCGTGGGACGGCGGGGGCGGGAGGGATCTCGACGCCGTACCCGCACAGCGTGGCCGAGGTGGGGGCTTCGTGGAACAAACCGGTGTGACGCATTCACGTTGGCGGACGCAGAAGGACATGTGATGGCCGACGAGCGCAACAGGTGGCTGGACGAAGCCACGGCGGACAGACTGCTGCGCGGTGAACCGGCGGAACCTGCGGGGCCTGCCGCTGACCCGCGTGCCCGAATGCAGGCTGCCCGGCTGCGCGCCGCCCTGGACGCCCTGGAATCCCTGGGAGCCGCGGCTCCGTCCCCGGCCGCGGGCGTGGAACTGCCCGGCGAGGCCGCGGCGGTGGCCGCCTTCCGCGCGGCGCACGGCGCCCCGGGCCCCTCGGCGACGCTGCCCGGCGACGTCCGATCCGGCCAATCCCTCGACGAGCTCGTGGAGATCGGCCGCACCGCCCCCGTACCCGTCGTCCACCGGCGCGGCCGCACCGTGAGCTTCGGCCTGGCCGCCGCCCTGGCGAGCGTCGCCGTCGGCGGCCTGGCCGCCGCGATGGGCGCCGGGCTGCTGGAGCGGTCCCGCCACGACAGCGCGGGACCCGGACCGGCGATGTCCGTCAGCGCCGACGAGACGGCTGCGCCGGGCGTCGGCACCGGAGCCCCGACCCTCACCCCGAAGCTGCTGCCCGCCCTGCCGCCGGACGGCTCGAACACGGCGGCCGCCTCCGGTACGCCGCAGCCGCCCCACGCGGACGGGCGTACGACTCCCGGACCCGGGGCCGACGCCGGGACCTCGGCGGGCACCTCGTCCACCGGTGGCTCGCACAAGGACGGCCAGGACGGGCTGACCGGGGCGGGCGGCAAGGACGGGGAAGGCGAGACCTTCGGGAGCGGCGACGTCGGCAAGGAGCGCGAGCAGAACCGCCTCAAGGCCGTGAGCCTCTGCGAGGGGTACCGGACGGGCCGTCTCGACGACGACCGCCGTGAGCGGCTCTCGCGTCTGGCCGACGGGCTCACCCGCATCCCGGACTACTGCAAGGCGGTGCTGGACGGGAACTCCGACGGGGGCAAGCGCAGCGACTCCCCGCTGCGGGACGGGCCGCTCAGGGCCACCACCCTGGAACGGGCGGTCCCGCAGACCTCGGCGGCCCCGGACGCCGGCCGCTGATCCGTGTGCTGACCCGCCTGTAACACTTTTCGAACCGGTGGCGCAGTACATAGCGAGCCGACTGGTCATCGGCCGCGCATGAGCCGGGGTTCCCCCCGTACCCCTGGGCTCTGCGCAACCGGCGCGGGCGGGGCACGTTCCCCCGGCCCTGCCCGCGCCCTTTACTTCGACCCTCGTCGGCCTGCTGCGCATCCCGACGACCTGCTTCGACCCACGTAGCCCACTGCGACCCACGTAGCCCATTGCGATCCTCGTCGGGCTGCTGCGCACCCCGTCAACCTGCTGCGACCGACATCGGGTGCTTCGACCCTCCCGGGACCGGATCCCGGTCCCGGGCCGCCGGACTCACCAGTAGACGACGACCTTGTCGCCGACCTTCACGTCGTCGAACAGCTTCGACAGCTTGCCCTTGTCCCGGACGTTCACGCAGCCGTGCGAGGCGCCGTTGTAGCCGCGGGCCGCGAAGTCGGCCGAGTAGTGCACCGCCTGGCCGCCGCTGAAGAACATCGCGTAGGGCATCGGCGTGTGGTAGATCGTCGACGTCCAGTCCTTGGCCTTCCAGCCCACGTTGAACACGCCCTCGCGGGTCGGGGTGTTCTCCGAGCCGAAGCGCACGTCCATCGTCGAGATGACCTTGCCGTCGATCATCCAGGCGAGGGTGCGGCTCTCCTTGCTGATGCACATGACCCGGCCCTCCATGCAGCGCGGGTCCGGGGCGTCGACCTCGTTGACCGTCGGCGGGCGCAGCTCGTCGGCGGTGGGCTTCTTGCTGGAGCTCTGGATCTTCTTCCAGGTGGCCTCGTCGACCGAGCCGGTCGCGTTCAGGCCGTGCTTCGACTGGAAGGTCTTGACCGCGGCCGTCGTCTTAGAGCCGTAGAAGCCGGTCGGCGCCACCGTCATCAGCTTCAGCTGCTTCAGACGGGCCTGGAGCTCGCGCACCTGATCGCTGTCGTCGCCGTTGGCCATGATCTGCTTCACCGAGGGCGAAGGAGAGGCCGAGCGGGAGGCCGATGCGGAGGGCGACGCCGACGGCGAGGCCTCGCCGGGCTTGTCGTCGGTGGTCGGGGAGGCTTCGGGGGAGGCGCCCGCCGTGGGCGAAGACGAAGCCGGAGAGGCGGAGCCGGCGGACTCCGTCTTCTGCGGCCCGCAGGCGGTCGCGGCGAGCGCGACGGCGGTTGCCACCCCGATCGTGCGGATTATGAGTCTCTGGCGCTGCATTGCAGTCCCCCGGTTTCTACGTCGTGTATCTAGGTGATGCCTCGCGCGCGTGGAGAGTTGCACAGGGATCCGGGATGTTGCGCCATTGTGACCAGCAACCGTCCGCAGCCTTACGAAGCGACGCGCGGGCAAGGTTGTATCAGCCCCGGGCCCGGTTGCTCTACGGAGGACTTCGTCACATGGCACAGACCGAGAGCGGAATTCCCATCGAACCGGTCTACGGGCCCGGCGATCTGACGGGATGGGACCCGGAGACCGACCTGGGGGCGCCGGGCGACTTCCCCTACACTCGGGGGATTTATCCGAACATGTACACCGGCCGCCCGTGGACGATGCGGCAGTACGCAGGCTTCGGCACGGCCACCGAGTCCAACGCCCGCTACCGGCAGCTCATCGAGGGCGGCGGCACGGGGCTGTCCGTCGCCTTCGACCTGCCGACGCAGATGGGACACGACTCCGACGCGCCGCTCGCGCACGGCGAGGTGGGCAAGGTGGGGGTCGCCGTCGACTCCATCGACGACATGCGGACGCTGTTCGACGGGATCCCCCTGGACCGGGTCTCCACCTCCATGACGATCAACGCCCCCGCCGCGCTGCTCCTGCTGCTGTATCAGCTGGTTGCGGAGGAACAGGGCATCTCGGGCACACAGCTGACGGGGACGATCCAGAACGACGTGCTCAAGGAGTACATCGCGCGCGGCACGTACATCTTCCCGCCCGAGCCCTCGCTCAGGCTGACGGCGGACACCTTCCGCTACTGCCGGGCCGAGATCCCCCGGTGGAACACCATCTCCATCTCCGGCTACCACATGGCCGAGGCGGGGGCCTCGCCCGCGCAGGAGGTGGCCTTCACCCTCGCCGACGGCATCGCCTACGTCCGCACCGCCCTGGCGGCCGGGATGGTGGTCGACGAGTTCGCGCCCCGGCTCTCCTTCTTCTTCGTCGCCCGCACCACCCTTCTGGAGGAGGTCGCGAAGTTCCGCGCGGCCCGGCGGATCTGGGCCCGCGTCATGCAGGAGGAGTTCGGGGCGCGCGATCCGAAGTCGCTGATGCTGCGCTTCCACACCCAGACGGCCGGGGTCCAGCTGACCGCGCAGCAGCCGGAGCTGAACCTCGTACGGGTGGCCGTGCAGGCCCTGGCCGCCGTGCTGGGCGGCACGCAGTCGCTGCACACCAACTCCTTCGACGAGGCGATCGCGCTGCCGACGGAGAAGTCGGCCCGCCTCGCGCTGCGCACCCAGCAGGTCCTCGCGTACGAGACGGACGTGCCGCACACCGTGGACCCCTTCGCCGGGTCCTACGCGGTGGAGCGGATGACGGACGAGCTGGAGGAGCAGGTGCGCGGCCTGATGCGGCGGGTCGAGGAACTGGGCGGGGCGGTGGCCGCGATCGAGGCCGGGTTCCAGAAGGGCGAGATCGAGCGGAACGCCTACCGGATCGCGCAGGAGACCGAGAGCGGGGAGCGGGTGGTGGTCGGCGTCAACCGCTTCGCGCTGGACCGGGAGGAGCGGTACGAGCCGCTGCGCGTGGACAGGGCCATCGAGGCGCGGCAGTGCGCGGCGCTGGCGCGGCTGCGTGAGGAGCGCAACGGCGCGGGGGTGACGGCGGCGCTCGCGGCCCTGCGGGAGGCGGCGGCCGGGACGGCGAATGTGCTCTATCCGATGAAGCAGGCACTGCGGGCCCGGGCCACGGTGGGGGAGGTGTGCGGGGCGCTGCGGGAGGTGTGGGGGACGTACGAGCCGAGCAGTTCCACCTGGTGAAACCCCCGAGTCGACAGGTGCAACCTTATGCGACACTCCTGCGCATGCTGGGTGTGACCGATCTTCCGACGTATCTCGCCGGCCTGGTGCTGATCATTCTGCTGCCGGGCCCGAACTCGCTCTACGTGCTGTCCGTCGCCGCCCGTCGCGGGGTGCGCACCGGATACAAGGCCGCCGCTGGGGTGTTCACCGGCGACGCCGTGCTGATGCTGCTGACCGCCGTGGGCGCCGGGGCGCTGCTCCGCGCGAGCCCGCTCGTCTTCACCGTGGTGAAGTTCCTCGGTGCCGGGTACCTGGCCTGGCTGGCCGTCGGGATGATGCGGGGCGCGTGGGCGCTGTGGCGCACGCGTAGGGAGCGGGACGAGGCGCGGGCCGCGGGCGCCGCCGACCCGGCCGAGAACGAGCGGCCCTACCGGCGTGCCTTGCTGATCAGTCTCCTCAACCCGAAGGCCATCCTCTTCCTGATGTCCTTCTTCGTGCAGTTCGTGGACCCGTCCTACGCCTACCCGGCGCTGTCGTTCCTGGTCCTCGGCGGGCTGCTGCAGACCGGCAGCTTCCTCTACCTGACGCTGCTGATATTCGGCGGCACCCGCCTCTCGGAGGCCTTCCGCCGCCGCAAGCGGCTGTCGGCCGGGGCGACCTCGGCGGCCGGCGTGCTGTTCCTGGGCTTCGCGGCCAAGCTCGCCGTCAGCTGAGGACATCGGCTGAGACCCCTCGACTGACGCCCCTCGACTGAGGCCCCTCGGCTATGTGCTCAGCCGATGCCTCACCCGATGCCCTCAGCTGACCACCCGGCGCAGCCAGCCCATCCGCCGCACGGCCCGGCGCACCGCCCGGCTGCGCGGCAGGAACGAGAGCCGGGCCGGGATGCCGCCCGGCAGGCCCAGGGAGGTCAGCCGGTGGCGGGTGAAGTACCGCCAGGTGCGGGGGGTCAGGTGCCGGGTGAGGTAGACCTCGGCCGCCGGCCGGTGCGCGGCCAGGATCCGGGGCTGCATCGTGAACCCGACCGCGGTGAGCAGCCCGGCGGTCTCCGCCCGGACCTGTCCGGGGGCCGGGGGAGTCCAGGCCCGGACCGCCTCCGCGTCGGCGAGGTCCGGGAGCAGGGCGTCGACCAGTGCCAGCGGGACGCGGTTGCTGTTCGGGTACGGGGTCAGGCGGGCCAGGACCGCTTCCGTGCCGGTGCGGGCCACCGGCAGCCCGTAGAGCGTGGCGGCGGTGAGCAGACCGGTGGAGAAGCAGCCGACGACCAGCGCCGGGCGCAGCCGCTGGTAGAGGGTCTCGGCCAGTACCGGGGCGGCGATCACGGTCAGACGGGCGCCGAGCCGCGCGGCCTCCTCCTGCGCCCGGCGGGCGTACGCGGCCGGGGCGCCCGGGTGCGGCTTGAAGACCAGCTCCCGGTGGCCCAGGGCGTGCGCGCCGCGGACCATCGACGCGTGCAGCTCCTCCTCCTCGGCCAGGCTCATCAGGTCGAGCGCCGACAGGTACTGGCCGAGGAGGAGGGCGGGGGACTGCGCCGGCTCCGGTCCGGACGCGGCGGGCTCGGCGGCTCGCCGGGCTCCGGCGGCCTCGGTGAGACCGGCGGCCTCGGTGAAGTCGGCCGCTTTGGTGGCGTCGGCGAGCTCGGCGAGGACCTTGAGGAACGGCTCCGCCGGAACCAGCTCCACCCTTACCCCGAACTCCGTCAGCAGCAGTGGCTCCAGCCCCGGCACCAGGTCCAGGTGCAGCACCCGCCGCACCCGCATGCCGAGCTGCGGATCGAGCCGGAAGCGGGTGGGTCCGTAACTCATGAGCCCGTCGGCGTAGACGTCGACCGCCGCGCCCGGGAAGAGCCGGCACAGGGTCTGCGCCGGCGGCACCTGCAGGGACTCCACGATCAGCTCGACGCGGTCCTCGCCGAGACCCCACAGCGTGCGCAGCTGCCGTTCCCAGATCGGGACGTCCTCGGCGCGCGGGGCCCAGGTGCTCGGGTGCTGGGGCTCGATGAACCGGTTCCAGTCGAGCACCTCGTCGAAGCGGGTGCGCAGGGCGGCGAAGCCCGGCATGACCGCGAGCCCGGGGGTGACCTCGGCGGTGACGGCGTGGTTGCTGGTCAGCAGGATCCGGCGGCCGGCGGGCGGGAAGCCGTCCGCGTCGATGCCCGCCGCGAGCGTGGCCGCACCGTAGAGCGTGGACGCCAGGAAGATCTGCGTGGGCATCAGGCGGTCGCTCCCGACGGGGTACGGCGGCTGCCGCGCAGGCGGCGCAACACGGTGGAGCGTTCGATGTCCATCGAATCCAGCACGTGGTCCAGCACGCCCCCCGGCATGCGCCCGAGCGCAGCCGCGCTCATCGAGCGGAGTCTCCCGGCCACGGCCGGTTCGAACCTTTCGATGGATCCGAAATGGTGCGCGATGATTGCACAGTACGAACGGACGGCCTTAGGGAGCAGCAGTTCGGATTCCCGGTCGGCGATGACGTCCGACAACACTTGATCGAATGCGCGGATGAAATCGAGCTGCCGTTCGTCCCCGATCTGCGTCAACGAGGTGGAAACCCCGCGTCGGTAGAAGATTCCGGGCAGTCCGACCGCGGCGAAGGAGCGCGCCTCCCGGTGCAGCCGCCAGATCCACGGCCGGTCCTCCGCCGTCCGCAGCCCGTCGGTGAAGTGCAGCAGCCCGCGGTCCAGCAGCCGACGGTGGTACATGCCGGCCCAGGCGTACGGATAGTCCACCGAGGTGGCCCGGTCGGCGGGCAGGATCGCGGTGCGCGGGTCGGCGACCACCGACTGGGGACCGAAGGGGACGCGCTGCACGCTCCGCGACCGGCCGGTGCACCGCACATGGTCCGTGCGGACGAAATCGCAGTTCAAAGCCTCTATGGCGGCCAGTACCCGGGCCAGGTGGCCGGGGGCGAGCCAGTCGTCCCCGTCCACGAAGGCCAGGTACTCGCCGCGCGCCGCGTCCAGACCGGTGTTCCGTGCCGTGGCCAGGCCGCCGTTCTGCTCGCGTCTGAGGTGCACCGCCCCGGGCAGCTCGCGCGCCGCCCGCTCCAGCAGGTCGGGCGTCCCGTCCGTCGAACGGTCGTCGACGAGCAGGAACTCGAAATCCTCCCGTGCGTTGACTTCGAGACTTCTCAGGGCATCCGGTGCGTATGTCTGCACGTTGTAGAACGGCACGACAACAGAGAGCTTGGGCACCCGCGAGACATTAGGGTGCCGCCCGGCATTCACTGTGGCCGGGATGGGGATTTCTTGTGAACGGCGCGGGGCGGGCGAGTTAACCCGTACGCTTTCGCATTCCATCGACGCGTTGTTAACCCGCTGTTGTGCGCTCGTTGGGCCGATCACCGAAATTGCGGAATAGCTTCTGCCGCGTGCCAGAACGCAAACGCGTCGCCGTGCTCGCCGATTCCGATACGCGATGGAAATGGGGCGCACTCACCGCCCGCCGTCTCGTGCCCGACCACCAGCTCACCGGATACCTGCTGCGCGGCCGCGCCACCCCCACCGCGCGCCAGCTCGGCGAGGTGGGCGTGCGGGCCGACCTGCTGTCCGAGGTGACCTGCGCCGGGTTCCTCGCCGAGATCGAGCGCGAGCGCTACGACGTCGTCGTCCTCGCCCTCGTCGGCGGGGCCGTCCAGGCCGTCCTGCACGGGGCCCGCGCCCTGTGGCCCGCCCCGGCGCAACGGCCCGTACTCGTCACCGGTTATGTGGGCGTCGTCTACGAGAAGCTCGCCGACGGGCTGCTGCTGCGGCACGGGGCCGACCTCGTCCTCGCCAACTCCCGGCACGACGCGGAGCGTTTCCGCGCCGTGTACGAAGGGGTGGGCGCGGACGCCGGCGCCGTCACCGAGACCGCGCTGCCCTTCCTCGGCGGGGCGCGGTACGAGCCGGTCGGGAACCGGGCCCTCACGGTGGTCTTCGCCGTGCAGCCCTCCGTACCCGACAGCCGCGCCGACCGCGCCTACCTGCTGGAGCGGGCGGCCCGGCACGCGCGACTGCACCCGGAGCGCGAGGTGCTCGTCAAACTGCGCAGCAAGCCCGGGGAGCACACCACGCACCTGGAGGAGCAGCCCTACCAGCGGCTCGCGGAGCGGCTTCCCGGTGGACTGCCCGCCAACTGCCGTCTGGTGTACGGGAACATGGGCGAGGTGCTGGACGGCACCGACCTGCTGGTCACCGTCTCGTCCACCGCCGCCCTGGAGTCCCTGCACCGGTCCATCCCGACGGCGGTGCTCACCGACCTCGGCATCCGCGAGGCCCTCGGCAACCACCACTTCCTGGGCTCCGGCTGCCTGGCCTCGTGGGACCAGCTCGACGCGGGTCTCCTCCCGGAAGGGGATGCGGACTGGCTCGCTTCGCAGGGAGTCCGCCCCCCGCCCACCCCGGCTGCGCCGAGTTCCGCCGGTCCGGCTGCGCCGGGTTCCGCCGGGCCGGCTGCGCCGGGTCCGGTCACTCCGGCTGCGCCGAGTTCCGCCACCCCGGCTGCGCCGAGGCCTACCGCCCCGGTCCCGGCTGAGGCGACGACCCCCGCGCGGGGTGGCGCCGCGCAGGGCCCGGCTGCGGCCGGGGCCGCCGCCCATGGGTGGGGGAACCCGCTGACGGCTGCGTCCCGCCCGGGGCCCGAAGTCCACGGCCCGGCCGGACCGGCGCCCGCCGCGCCGAGCTTTGGCGCGCGTCGGCCGGCCGGGGCGGGCTCGGCCACAGCGGCGAGTGCAGCGCAGGCGCCCAGACCGCCGGGTCCGGCCGGGGCGGCGCTCGCTGCTCACAGCGCGACCGCGCCCCGGCTGCCGGCCACGGCCGTCGTGCCTGCTGCGCCTGCTGTGGCCACTGCGCCCGCCGTACCTGCCGTGGCCGCCGCGCCTGCCGGGCCCGCCGTAGGTGACGATCCCTACGCCCTCGCCCGGGCCAAGGTCGCCGGGCTGCTGGCCGTGGCCCGGCTGCCCTCGCCCGCGCCGTACTACACGCTCACCACCGCCCCCGGGTACCTGCCCGGGATCCTCGCCCGGCATCACCTGGCGCCCGACGGCACCCCGCTGCCCGGCGCGGTGCGCGGGGCGGCCGGGGAGTCGCGGCTGCGCCGCCGGCTCCGTGCCCACCTGCGCGAGGCGGCCCGTGGTGCGTACCGGCACGGTGTGCAGCGCGTGGCCCCGGTGATCCGCAGGCTGGGGGAGCTGTGAGGGTCCTCGCGGTGATCCCGGCCCGCGGCGGCTCCAAGGGAGTCCCCGGCAAGAATCTCGCCGAGGTCGCCGGCACCCCGCTCGTCACCCGCGCCGTCCTCGCCTGCCGCGCCGCGCCCACCGTCACCGACGTGGTCGTCTCCACCGACGCCGCGGGGATCGCCGCCGCCGCCCGCTCCGCCGGCGCCGCCGTGATCGCCCGCCCCGCCGCGATCTCCGGCGACACCGCGAGCAGCGAGGCCGCGCTCCTGCACGCGCTCGACACCTTCGAGGAACTGCACTCCCTCACCGTGGACGTGGTCCTCCTCGTCCAGTGCACCAGCCCCTTCATCAGCGCCTCCGACGTCGAATCGGTCGCCGCCGCCGTCGCCTCCGGCGCGGCCGACTCGGCCCTGACCGTGGCGCCCTTCCACGGTTTCCTCTGGCGGGACGGGGCCGACGGCTCCGGGAACGGGGTCAACCACGCCCCGTCGTGCCGCCCCCGGCGCCAGGACCGGCCGCAGGACCTGCTGGAGACCGGGGCCGCCTACGCCATGGACGCCGCCGGCTTCCGCACCGCGCGCCACCGGTTCTTCGGCCGCACCCTGCCCGTCGCCACCGACCCCTCGCGGGTCCTGGAGGTCGACGACCCGCACGACCTGGCCCGCGCCCAGCTGCTCGCCCCCCTGCTCGACCCGCGCGCCGACACAGACCCCGTCGCACACCCCGCCCCACATCCCGCCCCACGCCCGGCCCCCCACCCCGACCCGCAGCCCGCATCCCGCACACCCCCGCACCGAAGGACGCCCCCTGCCATGACGACCTCCACTCCCGACTCGCGCCTGCGCACCCTCGGATCGCGCACCGCGGGCCCCGGCCGCCCCGTCTACGTCGTCGGCGAGATCGGCATCAACCACAACGGCGACCTCGGCACCGCCTTCGCGCTCATCGACGCCGCCGCCGAAGCCGGCTGCGACGCCGTGAAGTTCCAGAAGCGCACCCCGGAGATCTGCACCCCGCGCGACCAGTGGGACGTCGAACGCGACACCCCGTGGGGCCGGATGACCTACATCGACTACCGCCACAAGGTCGAGTTCGGCGAGGCCGAGTACCGCGCCATCGACGACCACTGCGCCAAGCGCGGCATCGACTGGTTCGCCTCCCCGTGGGACACCGAGGCGGTCGCCTTCCTGGAGAAGTTCGACGTCCCCGCCCACAAGGTGGCCTCTGCCTCCCTCACCGACGACGAGCTGCTGCGCGCGCTGCGAGCCACCGGCCGCACGGTCGTGCTGTCCACCGGGATGTCCACCCCGCAGCAGATCCGCCACGCCGTGGAGGTACTCGGCAGCGCCAACATCCTTCTCTGCCACGCCACTTCGACGTACCCGGCCAAGGCCGAGGAACTCAACCTGCGCGTGATCAACACCCTTCGGGAGGAGTACCCCAACGTCCCGATCGGCTACTCCGGCCACGAGACGGGCCTGCAGACCACCCTGGCCGCCGTCGCCCTCGGCGCCGCCTTCGTCGAGCGGCACATCACCCTCGACCGCGCGATGTGGGGCTCCGACCAGGCCGCCTCCGTCGAGCCCGGCGGCCTCGCCCGCCTGGTCCGCGACATCCGCACCATCGAGACCGCCCTCGGCGACGGGGTCAAGCGGGTCTACGAGTCCGAGCTGGGCCCCATGAGGAAGCTCCGCCGCGTCCGGGGCGAGCTGGCAGCCGTCTGACCTCCGGCCCGGCGCATACGCGTTCCGCCCACCGACTAGGAGTACGTGGTGACCCCCTCCGCCTCCACCCTGGCGTTCGTCGAGAGCCCGGTCCAACTCCTGAACGTGCTGGAGTGGGCGTATGCGCCGGGCACCCCGGCGGACCCCCGCCCCGAGGGGCCGCGTCTGGACGGTGTCCCCAGCCAGCGGGTCCGCCGCCCCGGCGGGACGGAGCCCGGCCCGGCAGCAGCCGCAACCCCGCCCCCGGCTGCAGCCCCGGCAGCGGCCGCAGCCCCGCCCCCGGCAGCAGCTCCCGCTCCCGCCCCCGGCCCCCGTCCGGCGGGCGATGTGCCGCCCCTGAGGATCGTCGTCCTGCCGCCCACCGACCCGATGTCCCGCGGCCAGCTGCGCCGGATGGCCGCGCTGGCCCGGGACGAGGGGTACGAGGTCCGGTGGCAGGAGGCGCGCGGCAGCCGGTTCGCGCCGCTGAAGGCGCTCGCCGCGCTGGCGCGCGACGTGCGCGCGGCGCGCACGGTCGTCGTCGGCGACCCCTTCTCACGCTACGTCCAGCTGCTGCTCACCCTCGTGCGCGCCGAGCAGCTCGTGGTGGTCGACGACGGGACCGCCACCATGGAGTTCGTCGCCCAGACCGCCCGCGGCGAACGCCTCGTGCGCTGGCACCGGGTCGGCGGCGGAGGGCTGCCCGGACGCGTCCGCGAGCTGGCGTACGCGCCCGTCTCGGCGACCGCGCGCCGCCGCTTCACCCCGGCCGCACGTTCCGGCCGCAGCATCGAGGTGTTCAGCTCGATGCCCGTCACCGCCCACGGCACCGGGATGACGCTGCGGGTCAACGACTTCGCCTGGACCCGCGCACGCTTCGGCCCGCCCCGCCTGACCAAGGGCACCGACCTGGTCGGCACCTCGCTGGTGGAGACCGGCGTGGTGGACCCGGCCCGCTATCTGGAGGCGGTGCGCGCGCTCACCCTGGAGCACGGTGCGACCCGCTACTTCGCGCACCGCCGCGAGTCCCCCGAGAAGCTGCGCGCGCTGAGCCGGGCGACCGGGCTGGAGATCGTCCGCCCGGACCTGCCGCTGGAGCTGATCGCCCGGCGAGGTCCGGTCGGCGCAACGATCGTCAGCTTTCCGTCCACGGTCGTCCACACGCTGCCCTACGCACTGACCGGTACCGGTGTGACGGTCGCCATATGCGATGTCGACCCCGCCTGGCTGACCGGGTCCGCCTCCGCGCGCGCCCGCAGCTTCCTTGCCGGAGTCAGCGACACCGCCCGTGATGTGCGCAGACTGCCCGCTCAGGCGGCTCCTACGGCCGGATGAGCGCGCGAGTTTACCCCCCAGAGCACCCGGTCATGCGCCAGAGGCCGGGTTTCTTTCCCCTAACGGCATGAACTTTTGCTGATCCCCGGCCAGTTGACCCGTCCGTGCGCCTACCCTTCAACGGGTGAACCAGTTGATGTCCCGCGAGTCCCAGACCGCCCAGCCCGCCGCGTCCGACCGGCCCGAGCTGCCCGGCACACTTCCGGACCACCTGCGTGCCGAACTGATCGCCTTCCGCCGTGACTTGCACATGCACCCGGAGCTCGGGCACCAGGAATTCCGTACCACCGCGGCGATCAAGGCCCGGCTGGAGAAAGCCGGCCTGCGACCACGGGTGCTGAAGTCCGGCACGGGCCTGATCTGTGACGTCGGCACCTGGGACGGGGGCCGGCCGATGCTGGCCCTGCGCGCGGACATCGACGCCCTGCCCATTCCGGACGCCAAGACGCACGTCCCGTACCGCTCGACCTTCCCCGACCGCGCCCACGCCTGCGGCCACGACGTGCACACCGCGGTCGTCCTCGGCGCCGGCCTGGTCCTCGCCGAACTCGATCGCCAGGGCCTGCTGCCCCGCCCCGTACGGCTGCTCTTCCAGCCGGCCGAAGAGGTGCTCCCGGGCGGGGCCACCGACGCCATCGAGTCCGGGGTCCTGGACGGCGTGGGCCGGATCGTCGCCGTGCACTGCGACCCCCGGGTCGACGCGGGCCGGATCGGTCTGCGGCCCGGCCCCATCACCTCCGCCTGCGACCGGCTGGAGGTCAGTCTCTCCGGCGCCGGCGGGCACACCGCGCGGCCGCACCTGACCACCGACCTGGTGACCGCAACCGCCCGCGTGGCCGTCGACGCCCCGGCCCTGCTGGCCCGCCGGATGGACGCCCGCTCGGGCATGTCGGTCACCTGGGGCCGGATCGAGGCCGGGCACGCCTGCAACGTCATCCCGATGCACGCCGAGCTGTCCGGAACCGTGCGCTGTCTGGACCTGGGCGCCTGGCACGAGGCGCCGGACATGATTCACGCGGCGATCGACGAGATCGCGACCATGCACGGAGCCAAGTTCGAGATCAACCACGTGCGCGGGGTGCCGCCGGTGGTCAACGACCCGGTGATCACCGAGCTGCTGCGCGAGGCGATGGCGGTCCGCTGCGGCGCCGAGTCGGTCGAGGACACCGAGCAGAGCCTGGGCGGGGAGGACTTCTCCTGGTACCTGGAGCACGTCCCGGGCGCCATGGCCCGTCTGGGGGTCCGTACGCCCGGGGACACCGCCAAGCGCGATCTGCACCGGGGGGACTTCGACGTGGACGAGTCCGCGATCGGGGTCGGCGTGGAGTTCTTCACGGCCGCCGTACTGCTCGACGGACGTCGCGCGCTGACGCCGTCCGGGCGCTGATCACGGGCCGGACACAGCAGGGAAAGGAGCGGACCGGAATCGGCCCGCTCCTTTCTATTCAGCGTTCCTTTATTCGGCAGGCGCCCAGGAGCCGTCGACCCGCCAACGGTTATAGCCGACCTGGTAAAGGCCGACATTCGGATTGTCGGGGCACGTAGCCGAAGACGTGTCTCCGTTACCCTTTCCGGACCCGTGGACAACGGCCTTCGACCCTCGCGAATCGATACAGGTGACATTCACCCGCACTCGTTCGATGAGCGGAAGCATTCCGGTGCACCTGACGTACCCGGTCTTGCCCGAAGACCAGGTCTTGCAATTGACGGCGGACGGGGCGTTCTGCGCGGCGGAAGCCGTGGGCGCAGTAATGAGGGAGCCTGCCGCGATGGCGATCCCGAGCATGCTGGCGAGCTTGAGCTTGTTCACTGTTCTTCCTCCGTGTGCGGGCAGGGCGCGGATGCTCAGGCGCTCTGGATCACGTTGACGTACAGGACGCCGACGTTGGGGTCCGACGAGCACACAGCGCTGGACGTCTCGTTGTTCTTCTTCTTGGGTCCGAGCACCGTGTACTGCGAACCGCGCGAGTTGATGCAGGTCAGCTGAACGCGGAAGGTGTCGGCCCTGGCCATGCCGGTGCACTTCGCGGAGCCGCCCCAGGGTGCGCTGTGCGACTTCCAGGCGTCGCACTTGCCCATGTCGCCGGACGGCCCCGATGTGGCGGCGCCAGCCGGTGTCGCGAGAGCCAAGGACGCGGCCGCGAGTACGAATCCACCCATGCCTGCAACAAGCCTGTTCTTCATTTTTCAACTTCCCCCGGTAGTCAATCGAATCTGGTCATGCGAGAAATTCGGCCGCGTGGTCAATCGGCGGCAGCCCTTCCTTGTGAAGATCATCTGAGTCTGTCCGGGTGCCGGAGTCAACTGGAATATTCCGCACGTGACTCAGGTCACAGGGGCGGGGTGAATTTCGGCTTGGCCGGATTCCCGTCATCGGGGCAGTGAATTCCGAATTCCGTATCCGGTGCCTGATCGGTTGCTCGTCACCCGTGATCGCATGGCCCGCAAGGCGAGTGCGGGACCCTGCAGCCGGCGGGTCGAGTCTGTGCCCGTGTGGGGCCGGGACGTTCCGCGGAGCCGCGGTGTCCGGAAAGGGGTCATGCTGCGCCGGTGTGAGGGGGTGGGTCGGTGCGTCCCGGGAGGGACGTCTCGAGTTCCGGGGCTGCTGAGCGGCTGCGGAGGAGGGGGTCACCGCCGCGCGGCGGTCCGGTTGGGTACGCCGTCGGTGGGGGGCGACACGGCGTGGCGGTCCGGTTCGATACACCGTGGGTGATCTGATTGCAGGCGAGTCCAGCCCTTGGGACGCAAGGGCTGGACGTGCGAGAGTTACCGATCGGTCACTGTTCGGTTCGCGACGATCCGATAACGACTGATGAACGGGCCTTTAACTGACATCTACGCGCGTTACGATCGCCGCGAAACCAGCGCCGGAAGAGGCGCTTTCGGTCAGTCTCGAAGGGACCCTCCTCTTGCGCCGGGCATCCAAGATCCTCTCCGCGTCCATCGCGACTGCGGCACTCGCTCTCACCGCCACCGCCTGCGGTGAGTCGTCCACCGAGAGCTCCGGCTCCGGCGACGGCAAAATCAAGGTCGGCATGGCCTACGACGTCGGCGGCCGCGGCGACAACTCCTTCAACGACTCCGCCGCGCGTGGCCTGGACAAGGCCAAGGCGGACCTCGGTGTCGAGACCAAGGAGCTCACCGCCAAGACCGGTGAGACCCCGGCCGACCGCGAGCAGCGTCTCGCCTCCCTCGCCGAGGGCGGCTTCAACCCCGTCATCGGTGTCGGTTTCGCCTACAAGGACGCGATCGACAAGGCCGCGGCCAAGTACCCGAAGACCACTTTCGGCCTCGTGGACTCCGTCTCCGAGAAGCCGAACGTCTCCTCGATCGTCTTCACCGAGGAGCAGGGCTCCTACCTTGCCGGTGTCGCTGCCGCGCTGAAGTCCAAGGACGGCCAGATCGGCTTCATCGGTGGGGTGGACATCCCCCTGATCAAGAAGTTCGCCGCCGGCTTCCAGCAGGGCGTCAAGGACACCAAGCCGGGCGCCAGTGTCCAGATCCAGTACCTGTCCACCGGCACGGACATGTCCGGTTTCGGCGCCCCGGACAAGGGCAAGGCCGCTGCCAAGGGCATGCTCGACAAGGGCATCGACGTCGTCTACGCGGCCGCGGGCGGCTCCGGCGCCGGAGCCATCGAGGCCGTCGCCGCCAAGCCGGGCGCGTGGGCGATCGGCGTCGACTCGGACCAGGCCAAGGACCCGGCCCTGTCCAAGTACGCCGGCTCGATCCTGACCTCGGTCGTCAAGAACGTCGACACCGGTGTCTTCGAGCTCGTCAAGTCCGTCCAGGACGGCAAGCCGATGACCGGCACCAACACCTACTCGCTCGCCGAGAACGGTGTCTCGCTGACGACCACGGGTGACCACCTCAAGGACATCCAGGCCCAGCTGGACGAGGCCAAGAAGAAGATCGTCGACGGCCAGATCAAGGTCGCCACGACCCTCTGACACGGGTCACACTGGGGGCCCGGAGCGGCTTCGGCCGACACTCCGGGCCCCTTTCCGTGTATGCCTGCGGGCAGTTGAACATTTTTGCCAATGCTACGCGCGTAGCATGGTTGGTCGCACGGTAGCTTTCGCCACCAGCGCCCGCGTCCCCGTACCGTTCCCCGCCTCGTCCGAGCCCCGTCCCAGCCTCGTCCTCCCACGCTCCCGTCCTTGGAGAGTGCGCCATCAAAGCCTCCAGTCCCAACGCCGTAGAACTCCGCGGCATCACCAAGCGTTTCCCCGGAGTCGTGGCCAACCACGACATCGACATCACCGTGCGCCGCGGCACCGTGCACGCCCTCGTGGGCGAGAACGGCGCGGGCAAGTCGACCCTGATGAAGATCCTCTACGGCATGCAGAAGCCGGACGAGGGGACCATCACGGTCGACGGCGAGCAGGTGGTCTTCCACGATCCCGGCGACGCCATCGACCGTGGCGTCGGAATGGTGCACCAGCACTTCATGCTCGCGGACAACCTCACCGTCCTCGAGAACGTCGTCCTCGGCTCCGAGAAGCTGTACGGCATCGGCGACAAGGCCCGCACCAAGATCAAGGAGATCTCGGACGCGTACGGACTCGGCATCCGCCCGGACGTCCTCGTCGAGGATCTCGGTGTGGCCGAAAGGCAGCGCGTGGAGATCCTCAAGGTCCTGTTCCGCGGCGCGCGCACGCTGATCCTCGACGAGCCCACCGCGGTCCTGGTCCCGCAGGAGGTCGACGCACTCTTCGACAACCTCCGGGAGCTGAAGGCCGAGGGCCTCACCGTCATCTTCATCTCGCACAAGCTGGGCGAGGTCCTGTCGGTCGCCGACGACATCACCGTCATCCGGCGCGGCACGACGGTAGGCACGGCGGACCCGGCGCACATCACGACCAAGCAGCTCGCCGAGCTGATGGTCGGCTCAGAGCTGCCCTCCCCGGAGACCCGCGAGTCGACGGTGACGGACGTCCCGATGCTCACGGTCGACGGTCTGTCGCTGAGCGCCGTCGACCCCGACGGCACCGTCCGCGCGGTGCTCGACGGCATCACCTTCACCATCCACAAGGGCGAGGTCCTGGGCATCGCCGGCGTGGAGGGCAACGGCCAGTCCGAGCTCGTCGACGCGGTCATGGGGATGCGCCACCCGGACCACGGCGTCGTCACCCTCGACGGCAAGGACATCTCCACCGCGCCGACCCGCAAGCGTCGCGAGGACGGCATCGGCTGCATCCCCGAGGACCGCCACCGGCACGGTCTGCTCCTGGAGGCCCCCCTCTGGGAGAACCGCATCCTCGGCCACGTCACCGAGACCCCGAACTCCCGGGGCCCGATCCTCGACCTGAAGGCCGCCCGCAAGGACACCGAGCGGATCGTGCGCGAGTACGACGTCCGCACGCCCGGCATCGAGGTCACCGCGGCCTCGCTCTCCGGCGGCAACCAGCAGAAGCTGATCGTCGGCCGGGAGATGAGCCACAACCCCAAGCTGCTGATCGCCGCGCACCCCACCCGGGGCGTGGACGTCGGCGCGCAGGCGCAGATCTGGGACCAGATCCGCGAGGCGCGCCGCGAGGGCCTGGCGGTGCTGCTGATCTCCGCAGACCTGGACGAGCTGATCGGCCTCTCCGACACCCTGCGCGTGATGTACCGCGGCCGACTCGTCGCGGACGCCGACCCGGCCACCATCACCCCGGAGGAGCTCGGCTCGGCCATGACCGGTGCCGCCGCCGGACACCTTGAGCACGAAGACCGCCCTGAGGGCACCGACGGCCCGGAGGACGAGGCCCGATGAAGAAGATCGACAAGGAGCGGCTGCTCCTGGGTATCGCGGCCCCGCTGCTCGCGATCGTCGCCGCGTTTCTGATCACCGCCCTGGTGCTCGCGTTCACCGGCAAGGAGCCGTTCAGCGCCTTCGGGATCATGTTCGACTACGGCGTCAAGTCGGACAGCCAGGTCTACATCATCAACAAGTCGACGACGTACTACCTGGCGGGCATCGCGGTGGCCATCGGCTTCCGCATGAACCTGTTCAACATCGGTGTCGACGGCCAGTACCGTCTCGCCGCCTTCTTCGCCGCCGCCGTCGGTGGCGCGCTGACGCTGCCGGGCATCGTCCAGATCCCGCTGATCATCATCATCGGGATGATCGTCGGCGCCATGTGGGCGGGCATCGCCGGTGTCCTCAAGACCACCCGGGGTGTGAGCGAGGTCGTCTCGACGATCATGCTCAACTTCATCGCGACCTCGATCATCGCCTACCTCCTCCAGCCCGGCCGCCTCGGTCATCTGGACGCGGCCGGCACCAAGATCGCCACGACCCCGCTGCCGGAGTCCTCGCACTTCTTCGAGTTCCCGACCACGCCGACCCCGATCTACGGCTTCGTCGTGTTCGCGGTCCTCGCAGGTGTCGCGTACTGGTTCACGCTCTCCCGCACCCGCTTCGGCTTCGACCTGCGCACCGTCGGCCAGTCCGACACGGCCGCCGCCGCCAGCGGTGTCAACGTCAAGAAGATGGTCGTCACCTCCATGCTGATCTCCGGCGCCATCGCCGGTCTGATCGGTATGCCGACCCTGCTCAACGACTCGCACGAGTTCGGCGGCGACTTCCCCGTCGGCATCGGCTTCACCGGTATCGCCATCGCCCTGCTCGGCCGCAACCACCCGATCGGCATCGCGCTCGCCGCGATCCTCTGGAGCTTCCTGGAGCGCGGCGGCCAGCAGCTGGAGTTCGAGGACTACGACAGGGAGATCGTCGGCGTCATGCAGGGCGTGATCGTCCTCTGCGTCGTCATCGCCTACGAGGTCGTCCGCCGGTACGGCCTCAAGCGTCAGCAGCGCCAGGTCGGCGAGAAGCTCGCCGCCCAGGCCCGTTCCAACGAAACGACGGAGGTGTCGGCGTGACCGTCACGGCGAATTCCACCCCGCCGCCCGCGGCCCCCAAGGTGGCCGGCGGCAAGGGCGGTCGCACCCGCCTCTCCCTGCCCTGGATCCTGCTGATCGTCGCGGGCGGGCTCATCGCCCTCTCCGCCGTCCGGGCCCTCACCGGCGCGCAGGACCTCACCTCGGCCGGCCAGATCAGCGCCGCGCTCTCGCTCGCCGTACCGATCGGCCTCGCCGGTCTCGGCGGTCTGTGGGCCGAGCGGGCGGGTGTGGTCAACATCGGCCTCGAAGGCATGATGATCCTCGGCACCTTCTTCGGCGCCTGGGCCGGCTGGCAGACCAGCCCGTGGATCGGCGTCCTCGCCGGCATCGTGGGCGGCATGTTCGGCGGTCTGCTGCACGCGGTCGCCACCGTCACCTTCGGCGTCGACCACATCATCTCCGGCATCGCGATCAACATCCTGGCGGTCGGTGTCACCACCTACTTCGCCAAGCTGTGGTTCAACACCGGTGAGGCAGCGGCCAAGGGCGGCAGCCCCAAGCAGTCCCCGCCGGCCGAGGACATCACCTCGATCAGCATCCCAGGCCTGTCCGACTGGCTGGCAGACATCGAGAAGCACCACTGGTTCCTGATCTCGGACCTCGCGGGCATCCTCGGCGGCCTGGTCACCAATATCTCGCTGCTGACGATCGTCGCCGTGCTGCTGCTCGTCGGCACGTACTTCGTGCTGTGGAAGACCTCGTTCGGTCTGCGGCTGCGCTCCTGCGGCGAGAACCCCATCGCGGCGGAGTCGCTGGGCGTCAACGTCTACAAGTACAAGTACATCGCCGTGATCGTCTCCGGCGGCCTCGCCGGTCTCGGCGGCGCGTTCCTTTCGCTGGTCACCTCGCACATCTACAACGAGGGCCAGACCGGTGGCCGCGGTTACATCGGCCTCGCGGCGATGATCTTCGGTAACTGGCGGCCGGGCGGCCTCGCGATGGGCGCGGGCCTGTTCGGCTTCGCCGACGCGCTCCAGCTGCGCGGCGGCGGTGAGTCCGTGCACGCGCTGCTCCTGCTGCTGTTCGCGGTCCTCGTCGCGATCGCGGCCTGGAAGGCGTACCAGAAGCGCTGGGTCACCTCCTCGATCGCCGTCGTCATCGGTGTCGGCGTGTTCATCTGGTACCTCGGCACGGAGACCGTCCCGGTCGAGTTCGTCAGCGCCACGCCCTACGTGGTCACGCTGCTGGTGCTGTCGCTCTCGGCGCAGCGCCTGCGGATGCCCAAGGCGGACGGCATGCCGTACCGCAAGGGGCAGGGCAAGTGACGTCCGGCCCGGCGGTGGACTGGGAAGCCCTGCGGACGTCCGCCCGGGAGGCGATGACCCGGGCGTACGCCCCGTACTCGGGCTTCCCGGTCGGGGTCGCCGCCCTGGTGGACGACGGCCGCGTCGTGACCGGCTGCAACGTCGAGAACGCCAGCTACGGGCTGGGCCTGTGCGCCGAGTGCGGGCTGGTCTCCTCCCTCCAGGCCACCGGCGGCGGCCGCCTCACGCACTTCACGTGCGTGGACGGCAAGGGCGAGATCCTCGTCCCGTGCGGCCGCTGCCGCCAGCTGCTCTACGAATTCGGCGGCGACGAGCTGCTGGTGGAGACTCCGGACGGGGTCCTCCCGCTGGCGGAGATGCTGCCCCAGGCCTTTGGGCCCGACCACCTGAGATAGCCGTGCCGACGGCCCTTCGCCCCTGCCGGGGCGGAGGGCCGTCGTGATTCCGTTCCCTGAACCCCTCATCTCCTCTCTCTATGCGCGTAGAAGGAAGCACCTCATGGACGTCATCTCCGTCATCCGGACCAAGCGGGACCGCGGTGAGCTGAGCCCCGAGCAGATCGACTGGGTCATCGACGCGTACACGCGCGGTGTCGTCGCCGACGAGCAGATGTCGGCGCTGGCGATGGCCATCCTGCTGAACGGCATGAACCGGACCGAGATCGCCCGCTGGACCGCGGCGATGATCGCCTCCGGCGAGCGCATGAACTTCGACTCACTTTCCCGCCCGACCGCCGACAAGCACTCCACGGGCGGCGTCGGCGACAAGATCACCCTTCCGCTGGCCCCGCTCGTCGCCGCGTGCGGCGCGGCCGTGCCGCAGCTGTCGGGCCGCGGGCTCGGCCACACCGGCGGCACCCTCGACAAGCTGGAGTCGATTCCCGGCTGGCGCGCGCTGCTGTCCAACGAGGAGATGCTGCACGTCCTGGACACCACCGGCGCGGTCATCTGCGCGGCGGGCGACGGGCTGGCCCCGGCGGACAAGAAGCTCTATGCGCTGCGCGACGTCACCGGCACGGTCGAGGCCATCCCGCTGATCGCCTCCTCGATCATGTCCAAGAAGATCGCCGAGGGCACGGGCTCCCTCGTCCTGGACGTCAAGGTCGGCTCCGGCGCCTTCATGAAGAACATCGAGGACGCGCGCGAGCTGGCGCGGACCATGGTGGGCCTCGGCACCGACTCGGGCGTCAAGACCGTCGCGCTCCTGACGGACATGTCCACGCCGCTGGGCCTGACCGCAGGAAACGCGCTGGAGGTCCGCGAGTCGGTCGAGGTGCTGGCCGGCGGCGGCCCCGCCGACGTGGTCGAGCTGACGATCGCACTGGCCAAGGAGATGCTGGACGCGGCGGGCATCAAGGACGCCGACCCGGCGAAGGCGCTGGCCGACGGCTCCGCGATGGACCACTGGCGCCGGATGATCGCGGCCCAGGGCGGCGACCCCGACGCGACCCTCCCCGTGGCCCGCGAGCAGCACGTGGTCACCGCCCCCGACTCGGGCGTCCTGACCCGCCTGGACGCGTACGGGGTCGGCGTCGCCGCGTGGCGCCTCGGCGCCGGCCGCGCGCGCAAGGAGGACCCGGTGCAGGCGGGTGCAGGCATCGAGCTCCACGCGAAGCCGGGCGACACCGTCACGGCCGGCCAGCCGCTGATGACCCTGCACACGGACACCCCGGAGAAGTTCGACTACGCGCTGTCCTCCCTGGAGGGCTGCTACGACGTCTCCCCGGCGGGCACCGCTTACTCCGCCACGCCGATCGTGCTGGACCGCATCGCCTGACCTGTACTCACTCGTCCGGCTGAACGGGACCGGTGGACGCCCACCGGTCCCGTTCTGCATGCTCGCATCGGTGACGAACCGATCGAGGAGCACACCATGAGCGCCGTCCAGCACGAGCAACTCGGTGGCGACGGCTGGGACGCGCTCGTCCGTCTCTGGGAGGAGACGGGCGCGCCGGAGGGCTCCAAGGTGGAGATCATCGAGGGGATCGTCACCGTGGCGCCACCGCCGGTCAACGACCACAACTTGATCGCGGAGTCGGTGCAGCGCCGCCTGTACACGGTGGTCCCCGACGACTGGGGCATCCACCAGACCCTCAACGTGGCCGTCCCGAGCCGCAGCGGCCTCTACATCCCGGACCTCGTGGTCGTTCCGAGCGAGGCGATCCCCACGGGGGAGAACTTCGCTCCGCAGCAGCCGCCGAGCTGGTCGTCGAGATCACATCGAGGTCGAACGCCGTCAACGACCGGGTATCAAAGCTCAAGGGATATGCCGCGGCGGGCATCCCTCTCTACCTGCTCATCGACCCGCATGCGACGGGCAGCCCCACCATCCACCTGTACGGCGAGCCCACCGATGGCAAGTACCGCCTGCTGCACGCAGGCAAGTTCGGCGAGGCCGTCCACCTGCCCGAGCCGTTCGACCTGACCCTCGACACCTTCGGCTATCCCCGCCCGTAAGCGGTTGCCGCCCTACCGATGAGTTCGGCCCCGGGCCGCGGTCAACCCTTGCGTGACGATCACGGAGGAGATGACACTACCGGGGCCCGCGCTGCGGGCCGAAGACGTGCCCGCACTGTGCGAGGCGCTCGCGGACCGTTACCGGCGCGGAGCGGTCGAGGTCGTGTGCGACCTCGGCGCGCTCATCCGGCCCGGCCTGCCCGCCGTCGACGCCCTCGCGCGCATGGCGCTGACCGCCCGCTGTCACGGCGGCCGGCTCCGGCTGACCGCAACGCCGCCGGCCCTGGCGGCGCTGCTGGAGCTGACGGGCCTCGGTGCGGTTTTACGGGAGCTGCTCGGGGAGGCCGAAGAGCGGGAACCACCGGGCGGTGTCCAGGAAGGCGTTGAGCCCGGTGATCTTGCCGTCTGAGATCTCCAGGACCTGCAGCGCCCACGGGGTGTGCCCAGGCCGCCCGTCCTCGCGCGGGCGGTACTGGCCGAAGGCCGGCATGCCGTTCGCCCTCGTCGGGATCAGGCGGGATCCCTTGCAGCCGATGCCCTGGTTCAGGTGCCAGGCGGCGATGTCCGCGTGGCCCCGGAGCCACAGGTCGAACGGCGGCATCGACAGCACCGCGTCCTCGTGCAGGAGCGTGGTGAGCCGCGTGATGTCGTAGGCCTCGAAGGCGGACAGATACTGCTCCAGCAGCTTGGCCTGGTCCGCGTCCAGCGGGTCGGCCGCCTCGCTCTCGCGGATCCGGCTGCCGGCCAGAGTGGCCCGTGCCCGCTGCAGGGCGCTGTTGACCGACGCCACCGTGGTGTCCAGCAGCTGTGCGACCTCGTCGGCCTTCCACGCCAGCACCTCGCGCAGGATGAGCACGGCGCGCTGTTTCGCCGGCAGGTGCTGGAGCGCCGCGACGAAGGCCAGCCGTACGGATTCCTTCGCCAGCGCCATCTCGGCGGGATCGGCGGTCTGCGGGAGCACCCGGCCGTCCGGGACCGGCTCCAGCCAGGTCACCTCGGGGCGCTCGCTGAGCACGGCGGAGGCCTGGTGCTGCGGGGCGGTCAGGTCCATCGGGCGGGCCCGCTTGTTCCCGGCGTTCAGCAGGTCCAGACAGACGTTGGTGGCGATCCGGTACAGCCACGACCGCAGCGAGGAACGGCCTTCGAACTTCGCGTGGCTGCGCCAGGCGCGGACGTACGTGTCCTGCACCGCGTCCTCGGCGTCGAAGGAGGAGCCGAGCATCCGGTAGCAATAGCCGGTGAGCTCGACCCGGTACCGGTCCATCGCCGCGTCGAGGTCCGTACTGGTGGCGAGATCGCTCATGTCGGTTCATCCCCCTGGTCGTTCCCGATGCTTCGGAACCTACCGGAGGGGTCTGACAACGGCAGCCGGAAGCGCCGGAACCGAGTATGTCTGTCGACATCAAGTATCTTGACGTCAAGATTAACGTGAGGCAGGCTTCCCCGTGTATCTCGACATCGAGATACATGGACGGGGATGCGGAGGCCTGGGATGCGGCGCGGCGGGGAGAACCGGAAGGCGCGGCGGGGGGAGCCCGGCCTGATCGCGCAGCTGCGCAGGCCGCCGGGGGGCCGCGACGCCCGGATCATGCTGATCGCCCAGCTCCTGGACCGCGCGGGAACGGGCGTCTGGGCCGCGGCCTCCGTCCTCTACTTCACCTTCATCGTCGGACTCGACGCCGGGCAGCTCGGCCTGCTGCTCGGGGCGGCCGGAGGGGCGGGCATCGCCGGATCGCCGCTGGCGGGCCACCTGGCCGACCGCTTCTCGGTGCGCTCGCTGCTGATCGGCTGCCACCTGCTGCGCCTCGGGACCCTCTGCGCACTGCTGGTGGTCACCGACTTCGACGTGCTGCTGCCCGTGGTCGCCGTGACCTACCTGGGAGACCGGGCGGCCAAGACGCTGGAGATGCTCTTCGCCACCCGGGTCGCGGGCGAGCGGCGCTCCACCTACCAGGCGTTGTCGCGCAGTTCGGCGAACGCCGGCTACGCGCTCGGCGCGGGCCTCGCCGCCATCGGCCTCGCCGTCGGGAGCCGGGGCGCCTATCAGGTGCTGATCCTGGCCAACGCGCTGTCGTTCCTCGCGGCCGCGGCGCTGGTCTGGCGCACCCGGGAGCCGCGAGGCCGCGGCCTGCTGACCGCACCGCCCGGTGCCGGGGCCGGCGTCGCGGGGCCCACGGACCCGGAAGCGCAGTCCGGGGCGGACACGGCGGCCGCGGCTGCTGCCGGTGCTGTCGGCGCCGGCGCCGGTGCGGTCGGGGCGTGTGCGGCCGGTTCAGGTGCGGCCGGTGCGGGCGAGGCCCGTGCCTCCGGGTCGAGCCCGTGGCGGGACCGCGGCTACCTCCGGTTCGTCCTGCTGGACATCCCGATGAACCTGGACGACTCGATCCTGGGCGTCGGCCTGCCCCTGTGGCTGGTGACCCAGACCACCGCGCCGCACGCCCTGATCCCGGCGTTCCTGGTCATCAACACCGTGCTCGTCGTCGTCCTGCAACTGCGCGTGTCGGCGAAGGTCCAGGACGCCCGCCAGGCGACCGGCGCGGTCGCCCTGTACGGACTGACCACGCTCGTGTGCTGCGTCCTGCTGGCCACAGCCGCCGGGGGCGGGGTCTGGGCCGCCTCGGCCGCCCTGCTCGCCGCGGCGGTGCTGGCCACCGCGGCGGAGCTGATGCGCTCGGTCAGCTCCTGGGAACTGGCGGTCTCCCTCGCGCCCCGGGAAGCGCGCGCCTCGTACCTCGGCGTGGCCGGCATGGCCCAGTCCGTCCAGAAGTCCGCCGGCCCGCTGCTGCTCACCGGCGCGGTGATGACGGCGGGCCCGGCGGGCTGGCTGGTCCTCGGGGTGGCGGTGGCAGGGCTGTCGCTCGTCCAACGCCAGGCCAGCCTAAGGCGGTTGGAGCATCTGCGCGCGGAACCCGACTCCGCCGTACCACCGCCCGCCGCCGAAGCCGCCGGGCGAACTACCGCTTGAGTCCGTCCGATTCAGGTGCCGGGCTTGCGACCGTACACATAGACGTCCTCGCCCTTCCCCAGCAGGTTCCAGTACGCCTTGGCGTCGGCGGGCCGCATGTTCACGCAGCCGCCCGACCCGGGCGGGTTCCACATGCTCTTGGCGGTCGAGTGGAAGGCGATGCCGCCGTCGAAGAACTGTGAGTACGGCATCGAGACGTTGTAGATCGTCGACCAGTGGTCGATGCTGCGGTAGTAGATCTTCTTCAGGCCGGTCCGGGTCTCCGTGCCGTTCTTGCCGGTGCGGACCGGGACGGGGCCGTACTTCAGGGTGGCGCCGTCCTGGATCCAGCTGAGCTGCCGCGTCAGGTCGACGCAGGCGATCCTCCCCCGGTTCGTGGGGCAGTTGCCCGCCTTGTTCGGGGTGCTGCCGGCCGCCCGCTGGGCCAGCATCGTGTTCATCGTCTGCCACGTCAGCGGACCGGCGTACCCCTGGGTCGGCGTGATCCCGTGGCTCGCCTGGAACGCCCTGATCGCCGTGCAGTCGGCCGCGGACTGCCTTCCGTCCGCGGGCCGTCCCAGGAACTGCTCCACCTGGCGCTGGTACGGGCCGGTGGTCAGGTTGCAGGAGGCGGCCTGCGCCGAACCGCCTCCCGCGACCACCATCGGCAGCGCCAGCGCCGCCGCACCGCCCAGCACCACCGCCCGCCGCTTCGCGCGCATGCGCGTCCTTCGCGTCCTCCGCGTCCCCATCAAGTCCTCCCCTGTTCGTACCGCGTCCGTTCTCCGTGTTGAATGCCCGGAAAACAAGCAGGGGTCGCCTACGGCGGGAGCGTAGATTTCGTCAGCGCGCACCCAGCGCCGACGTCGGCATCCGCCGCTGCGCACGGGCCGCGTGGCTCCCGTACAGGGTGATCGACACGACGCCGAGCACCGCCAGCAGGGCGATGCCGACCGTGGCCGCCCACCCGGCCCCGTGGTAGGCGAGGGCGCCCAGGGTGCCGCCCGCGCTGGAGCCGAGGTAGTACGCCGACTGGTAGAGCGCGGAGGCCTGCGCCCGGCCCGTCTTCGCCGTCCGGCTCACCGCTGCCGAGGCGACCGCGTGGCCCGCGAAGAAGCCTGCCGTGATCAGGACCAGCCCGACCACGATCGCCGGCAGGGAGTCGGACAGCGACAGCAGGAGTCCCAGCGCCGTGGTGGTCACGGCCAGGTACAGCGCGCCGCGCCGCCCCGTGCGGGCCACCAGCTGCCCGGCGGCGGCGGAGGAGACCGTACCGACCAGGTAGATCAGGAAGATCGACCCGACGACGCCCTGTCCGAGCGAGAACGGCTCGTCGACCAGGCGGTAGCCGATGACGGTGTAGACCGCGCCGAAGACCGTCATGAACAGCGCGCCGATCCCGTACAGCCGCAGCAGCAGCGGATCACGCAGGTGGCCGGCGACGGTACGCCCCACCGCACGCGGGTTCAGCGACGCCGGGCGGAAGAAGCGCGCCCGGGGCAGCAGGACCAGGAAGACCACCGCGCAGGCCAGCGACATCAGGGCGACGGCTGCCAGTCCGGCCCGCCAGCCCCCCAGCTGCGCCGCCCAGCCGGTGACGAGGCGGCCGCTCATGCCGCCGATGGAGTTCCCCGCCACGAACAGGCCGATCGCTGCCACCAGGGCCTTCGGCCTGACCTCCTCCGCCAGGTACGCCATCGCGGAGGCCGGGATCCCGGCGATCGCCGCACCCTGGACGGCGCGCAGCGCCACCAGCCACTCCAGGTTCGGCGCGAAGGGCACCAGCAGGCCGACGCCCACGGCCACCACCATCGAGCAGGTCATCATCCGGGTGCGGCCGAACCGCTCGGACAGCGCGCTGAGCGGCAGCACGAACAGCGCGAGCGCGCCGGTGGCCGCGGACACCGTCCAGCTGGCCTGGCCCGCCGTCACCCCGAAGCCGTCGGAGATCGCGGGCAGCAGCGCCTGGGTGGAGTAGAGGAGGGCGAAGGTCGCCAGTCCGGCGGCGAAGAGCGCGAAGCTCATCCGGCGGTAGCCGGGGCGGCCGGGGGAGAGTGCCTGCGGTTCCGGGAACGACACGGTGGAGGCACCCACGGTGGTGGGTGCCCCGGTATGAGCGGGAGACATACCCAAACCGTAGGTCCGTGTTTTTGATGCGTCCAATGCACAGAATCGCGATAATCGATCCACTCATGCATCAGTAGAGCTCAGGGCGGCGCACGTCGATGAACCGTTACGAAGAAGACATGGCCGTGACACGTCTGCTGGCCCCGCGCCTGGTGTACTTCGCCGCCGTCGCCCGGCACGAGCACGTCACCCGCGCCGCGCACGAGCTGGGCGTCCCGCAGTCGACGCTGTCGCGGGCCATGGTCCGCCTCGAACAGGACCTGGGCGTCACGCTGTTCGCCCGCAAGGGCCGCACGGTCGCCCTCACGACGGCGGGCCGCACCTTCCTGGCCTCCGCCGAACAGGCCCTGGACGGGATCGCCCGCGCCGCCGAATCCGTCCAGCTGGACGCCGATCCGGCCTTCGGCAAGGTGGCGTTCGGCTTCCTGCACACCCTCGGCTCCGAGACCGTCCCCGGCTTGATCCGCGCCTTCCGGGCGGACCATCCGCGAGTGCGGTTCTCCCTGGTCCAGAACTACGGCGAAGCCATGCTGGAGAAGCTCCGCGCCGGCGAACTCGACCTCTGCCTCACCTCGCCCCTCCCCGACGCCCCCGACCTCGTCGCCCGCCGCCTCGACGAGCAGCGGCTGCGCCTGGTCGTCCCCGACGACCACCGCCTCGCCGGCCGCAAGCGCATCCGCCTCGCCGAGGCCGCGGAGGAAACCTTCGTCACCCTGGAGGCCGGCTACGGCCTGCGCCGCATCACCGACGACCTGTGCGCGGAAGCGGGCTTCACCCCGCGGGTGGCCTTCGAGGGCGAGGAGGCCGAAACCCTGCGCGGCCTGGTCGCCGCCGGCCTCGGCGTGGCCCTCCTGCCTCCCCCCGCCGTGGCCCGCCCCGGCGTGGTCGAGCTGACGGTCACCGCCCCGCGCGCCGTCCGCGAGATCGGCCTCGCCTGGCTCGACGGCCACCCCGACACCCCGCCGGTGGCGGAGTTCAAACGCTTCCTGCTCTCCCGCCGGGGCCGCCTGATCCCCGAACTGGAACCGCCGGCCTGACGACTGCGCCCCTCGCCTTCTTGCGTCGGGGCGGCCCGGCTTCCGTATCCGTACCGGAGCCGCCGGCCCGCACCTTCAGTCCCGCCGGCGTTCGGCGCGCGGGGTCCGGGGCGG
This sequence comes from Streptomyces sp. NPDC054849, assembly GCF_053610945.1. Lineage (NCBI taxonomy): Bacteria > Bacillati > Actinomycetota > Actinomycetes > Kitasatosporales > Streptomycetaceae > Streptomyces > Streptomyces sp. NPDC054849. The sequence continues at coordinate 127,144 of NZ_JBSGZI010000002.1, read as the reverse complement.
CGCCCCGGGTCCGGACACAGCCGGCTCACACCCGCCCCGTGGCGCCGGGGCCAGCAAGTACCCCGCCTGAAAGCGGGACTTCGCCCCGACCGCCCGCATGATCTCCGCGATGTGCCGCTGACAGGTCCGCTCCGACATGCCCAGCCGGCGCGCGATCACCTTGTCCTCCAGCCCCTCCGACAGCAGCCGTACGATCGTCTGCCGCAGCTCGTCCGAGATGGACCGCGCCGCATCGGGGCCGACCGTCGTCGGGAAGGGCTCCGCCCCCGGCCACGACCGCTCGAAGGCCGACGTCATGAAGTGCACGACGCTCGGCTCCCGCACCACCAGCGCCGCCCCGCTGCGGTCCGGCACCGCCATCAGCCCCGTGTGCTCGTCGAAGATCAGCATCCGCATCAGGCCGTCGCCCAGCGTCCGTACCTGCGCGCCCAGCGCCGTCACCCGCTCGACGTACGCCGCCGTGGGCCGTGAATACCGCGCCGTGTGCTGGTAGATCGTCCGCATCCGTACCCCGCGCGTCAGCAGCGACTCGTCCCGTCCGATCGACTCCTCCAGCGTCTCCAGCGGCCGGCCCCCGCCCGGCTGCGAGGTCAGCAGTTCCCGCTCGCACGCCGCGACCAGCTCCGCGATCAGCCCCCGTACCGCGCCGAGGTCGGTGATCAGCTCCAGACGACCCGACCTGCTCAGGTCCCGGTGCGCGGTCCCGGCCTCGTACGCCGGCACCAGCGCCTCCAGCCGCCCCCGCAGCCGGTCCATCTCGTCGTGGGTCTCCCGGACGAGGAGCGCCAGGGGGGCCAGCGCCCGCGCCGCCGCAGCCCGGGGCGCGACGGCGCTCCACCGGTCCGGTCCGGCGCCCGGGGCCCGCTGGAGCAGGTGTGCGGCGGCCAGCTCGGTGATCGCGGCGGCCGCGCACCCGCCCAGCTCCTCGGTGGCCTCCGCCGTGTCAAAGGCGTGCCGCTCGACGGCGTACGCGTACAGGTGCCGGGCTGCCGGGCTCAGTTCCCCGACGGATCCGGCCGCCCCGGTCGCCCCGGTTGCTCCGGCGGCCCCGCTCTGCTCGGCTGGCATATGCCCATTCGTCCCTGCCTGCTCGGGTTTGTAAACCCCTCGTGTTCCCGCAAGGCGGCAAGACGACGCCTGTTCGGCCGCATCCGGCACATGCCGAAGCGGCACAGTGGTGTCACGGCGTGACGGGGGAAGCGCGGGGTGCGGCAGCGTGCGGCCGGGTGGGGACGGGGGCCCGGGCCGTCGTCCCGCCGAGCCCGTGGTCCGCCGGAGCGGCGGCCGCCCGCCGTGCGGGAGCGCGCACCTGGTGGTCGCGCCGGATCCATCGGTGCCATCCGACCGTGAGGGGGCGGAGCGGCGGGTACGAGGGGACCGGCGCGGCCACCGACGCCCCCGTCAGCCGGACGGGGGCTTCGCGTAGTCCGCGAAGCCGGTCCAGTCCAGCGTCACGCAGGGCTCGTCGCCCAGGACCCACGCGTTGTGCCCGGGAGGCACCCGCATGTAGTCGCCGGCGCCGAATTCGGCGCTCTCCCCGTCGTCCATGACGACCTTGATGCGCCCGCTCACCACGTATCCGGTGTGGTCGGCCCGGCAGCTGTCCGTACCGGCCAGCGGCTTGACGTGCTCCGACCACTTCCAGCCGGGCTCGAAGGTGGAACGCCCCACCCCCGTGTCACCGGTCGCCAGCAGGTCCAGCCTGCCCTTCCCGTCGGCGAACGGCCGAGTCTCATCGGCCTCGTCGAAACTCCTGGACACCAGTCCGGCCATGATCCATCGCCTCCGGATTGAAGCCCCCGCGTACGAGTACTCGTATTCACACTACGCGTCGGGGCCGTGACTCACCTCCGAAGGGACTCTCCGAAGCCCGAGGCCAGGGGCATCCGCAGACCCAGCGGCGGTGGGGCGGCCAGGGCGTCCGTCACCGGCCGCGAGTACTGCCCCGAGAACACCGCGCCCAGGACGAAGTCGACCGCCAGCGCCACCACTTCCGCCTGGTGCTCGCGCAGCCCGTGGCCGTCCGAGTGCACCTCGAAGCGGCAGGTCGAACGATTCGCCTTCTTCGCCCGCGCCGCCAGCCGGAAGGAGGACTCCGGGTCGCTGCGCGCGTCATTGGTGCCGTGCACGATCAACACCTGTCGCCCCGACAGCTGTTTCACCGGTTCAGGTGGGTCCGCGGCGGTCGCTTCCCCTAAGCAGGGGGCCATCGCCACAACCGAGTTGACGGCGCTGTGCCCCGCGGCCCGCAGTGCCGCCAGGCCCCCCGCGCCGTAACCGGCCAGGCACACCGGCACGTCTCCGTACCGCCGTACCGCCTCGTCCGCCGCCCACGCCGCCTGTTCCTCGCGGGAGGACCCGCCGCCGTGGACCACGGTGTGCGCGACCAGCCCCTCCGTCCCGCCCGCCCGGGCCAGCGCCCGCGCGAGCGGACGCAGCGGACCGGGGGAGAATCTGGACGCCCCGGGAAGCAGGAGCACCACCCCGTTGACCGGGCTTTCCGTCGAACCCGAGCCGTTCGCGCCGGCCGCCCGCCCCAGACGGGCCCCGCGCGCCGGCGACGCATGCTGTGCCATGGCGGAACAGTCTCAGACCTTCAGGTGTACGCCATCCGTCCGCGCGGTCTCTGTTACATATCGACGCTCGCCGTCGACACCCCGCTCTACGCGCGTAGGAGTTAGAGTGCGCAGATGACGAGCGAGACCCCCAACCTGCCGACCCCGGATCAGATCCGCCGCTCCCCGAAGGTGCTCCTGCACGATCACCTCGACGGTGGACTGCGCCCCGGGACCATCATCGAGCTGGCCCGCGAGGCCGGCTACGAGAGCCTCCCCGAGACCGACGCCGACAAGCTCGGCATCTGGTTCCGCGAAGCCGCCGACTCCGGCTCCCTCCCGCGCTACCTGGAGACCTTCGCGCACACCTGCGCGGTCATGCAGACGAAGGCGGCCCTCTTCCGAGTCGCCGCCGAGTGCGCCGAGGACCTGGCCGAGGACGGCGTCGTGTACGCCGAGATCCGGTACGCCCCCGAGCAGCACCTGGAAGCCGGCCTGACCCTCGAAGAGGTCGTCGAGGCCGTGAACGACGGCTTCCGCGAGGGCGAGCGCCGTGCGAAGGCCAACGGCCACCGCATCCGCGTCGGCGCCCTGCTGACCGCGATGCGTCACGCCGCCCGTGCGCTGGAGATCGCGGAGCTGGCCAACCGCTACCGTGACAACGGCGTGGTCGGCTTCGACATCGCCGGTGCCGAGGCCGGGTTCCCCCCCACCCGCCACCTCGACGCCTTCGAGTACCTCAAGCGCGAGAACAACCACTTCACCATCCACGCGGGCGAGGCCTTCGGCCTGCCGTCGATCTGGCAGGCCCTGCAGTGGTGCGGCGCCGACCGTCTCGGCCACGGCGTGAAGATCATCGACGACATCGAGGTCGCCGAGGACGGCTCGGTGAAGCTGGGCCGCCTGGCCTCGTACGTCCGGGACAAGCGCATCCCCCTGGAGATGTGCCCGACGTCGAACCTGCAGACGGCCGCGGCCGCCTCGTATGCCGAGCACCCGATCGGTCTGCTGCGCAAGCTGCACTTCAGGCTCACGGTCAACACCGACAACCGCCTGATGAGCGGCACCAGCATGAGCCGCGAGTTCGAGCACCTGGTGGACACCTTCGGCTACTCGCTCGACGACATGCAGTGGTTCACCGTCAATGCGATGAAGTCCGCGTTCATTCCTTTCGATGAACGACTGGCCATGATCAATGAGGTGATCAAGCCGGGTTATGCGGAGCTGAAGTCCGAGTGGCTTTTCCAGCAGACCGCTTCCACCAGCGGTTCCGTCTCGCTGTAGGCCATGGCGTGACGTACTGAAAGCGCCCGGGAGAGGCAATTCCCGGGCGCTTTCTCGTATTAAATGATGTTTGCGGCCGGGGGTTTGACGTGACTAGTTTGCGGAGCCGCTCAATTCCCCGTCGCAAGGACATGTTTTCATGAAGCAGTCAGCTGCCAAGACCCTCGGTGTCGCCGCTCTCGGTGCCGCCTTCGCCGCCGTCGCCGCCGGTACCGCCTCTGCTGCCGTTCCGGCCGTCGGCCTCTCCGACGCGCTGGGTTCCGCCACCGGCCTGCTCCAGGGTGCCACCAGCCAGCAGCAGGTCGGCGCCGCGCAGGAGTCGAGCGACCCGGCCGCCGCCCTCGGTCCCGTGACCGGCCTGCTCGGCGGTCTGCCGACCAGCGGGCTCGGCGTCGGCGGCTGATCCGCACGGTCCGTACGCGTGCACACGTGGCGCACGCCCATTCGAGCGGGTGGGCGCCACGTCGTGCCGTGTGCCACGATCACCACCAACTGCCCGCCGACGCTTTGGGTATGAGGTTTTCGGTCATGCGCATGAAGGCACGAGCGACGATGGTCGCGCTGGTCCCCGCCCTGCTGCTCGCCGCCGTGGGGTGCAGCAGCACGGACGCCCCCGCGTCGGGCAAGGCCCCGGATCCCAAGGGCTCCGCGGGCAGCGCCTCTGCCGCGCCCGGCGCCCCGGAGGCGTCCGCCGGATCGACGGGATCCGCGTCGGTGCCGAAGACCGGTGGCAGCAGGCTGGAGCGGTCCGCGCTGGCCCAGGGCGACCTGCCCGGCTACCAGGTCTCCGCCCAGGGCAAGAACCCGGGCGCCCCGGACGGCCAGCCGCAGGCCGACAAGAAGGCCTGCCAGCCGCTGGCCGACATCATGGGCGACAAGCCGGACCCGGCCGCCCGCGAGACCGTCAACCGCGGCATCGGCTCCCAGAAGCAGGTCGGTCTCGCCGTCTCCGCCTCCGTCAGCTCCTACACCGAGAGCGACGCCAAGGCGCTGATCGCCCGGCTCAAGGCCGCCGTCTCCGCCTGTGGCACGGGCTTCTCCGCCACGGTGGAGAAGCAGACGGGCAGCTACCGCGACGTGCGCGCCGCCGCATACCGCACGGCCGGCGACGAGAGCGTCAGCTGGACCACGACCGCGGCCGCCCAGGGCGTCTCCGCACAGGTCCACCTGGTCGTCGTACGCGAGGGCGACACCGTCGTGCGGCTGATGGCACTCAATGTGGCGGCGGCCCAGCAAAAGGCCCAGGTGCCGCAGGAAGTGACCGACAAGCAGCTCGAAAAGGTCCGGAAGGCCGGCTGACCGGGCGGGTCCCGGCCTAACGCCCCGGCTGACCGGGCGGCCCCGGCCGAACGGCCCCGCGGTCGGCGGCTACCAGGCGGCGGAGGCGGACTTCTCGTTCGGCAGCAGCAGCCACAGCGCGATGTAGATCAGGAACTGCGGGCCGGGCAGCAGGCACGAGACGACGAAGATGGTGCGCATCGTGTTCGCGGACATTCCGAAACGCCGTGCCAGTCCGGCGCAGACTCCGCCGATCCAACGGCCGTCACGGGGGCGGACCAAGGCGCTCATGAGGTTTCTCCTTCGTCGGGATCGCTTTCCTGCGATGTCTCAATACTCCCGCTGGACCGCCGACAGAACGTCGGTCCAGGGGCCGAGCCCGACCCTGGAAATCTTCGGGGTGTCCCCCTGATAAACGGCGTGTGAGCGGCGCAGCCGGGCCCGCAGTGCCGGTACGACGGCCGCGTGCGCGAGCAGGACGCCGACGGTGTTGAGCAGCACCGAGTCCACGTCGACCACCTGACCCGGGACGGCGGTCTGAAGCATCTCGATGCTCACGGAGACCAGCGCGCCCGCGGCGGCGGTCCGGGCCAGGGAGGACCACGCGGACAGCGTCGACAGCGAGAGCCGCCCGCTGATCATCGGCAGCAGCACCCCGAGCGGGGCCAGCAGCGCCAGCCCCTCCCCGAGCCGCCGGGCGGCCCCCAGCGGGCCGTAGGCGAGGTCCGTCCTGATCCCCTCCAGCGGGGCCAGATTGGCGGCCGCGGCCCAGGGAACGTCGAGCGGCCTGAGGGTCAGCCAGCCGACGACCACGAGATGGGCGACGAGCAGGACCCCGGCGAGGACTCGGATACGGAGATGGATCGCGGTGGCGGTGGCGGCGCTGTCGCCGGCCTCATGACGCTGCACACCTGCGAGGACGCCTCACCCGGTAGCCACGGTTCCGCCCGTTCGGGGGGTGTGGCGGGGAGCACGTGGTCGCCGTTCTGCAGATCCGGCCGGTCAGCCGGTGGCGAGAAGGACGATCAGGAGCAGCGCGCCGGCCACGGCGGGGGCGATGATCTCGTAGGACCAGTGCACGCGCACGCCGCCCTGGGCGCCGGCCCGCTCGGCGCCGCGCTCGGCCAGCCGCTGCAGCTCGTCCACGATCCGGTCGGCACTCGCACGCGTCGGCTCGGCCGGGGTGCGGGCCGCAGCAGGGGCGCTCTGCTCGCGGCGGTCGAGCCGGTGCTGGCTGAGGTGGCGCAGCTGTTGGCGGTTCGCCTTCTTCCGCTCCCGCAGTGAGACGGGCACGGACCAGAGCTGGTACTTCGAGCCCTCGGCCAGCACCTCGGCCGAGTAGCCCGCGCGGACGGCGTCCACGGCCGCCCAGGGCAGCTCGATGATCCGGAAGGGGTTCCGTACGCGCATCCGGTCGTCGTTGGCGAAGACGGCCGGGCGGATCGTGAACGCCACGATCAGCGGTACGGCGCACAGTGCCACCGCGAAGGCGATCCACGGGGTGTTCCCCGAGCCCCGGAGCAGGGCGTCGCCGCAGAGCCACGCGGTCAGCGCGAGCAGCAGGACCCCCGAGACGACGCCCATGGAGGAGCGGTAGACGCGGTCGTCGTAGACCGGCTCATCGGTCGGCTGCTGCTGGCTGCTCATGGGGTCGATTCTGCCCCACGCCGTCTCAGCCCACGAGATCGGCGTACAAGATGATGTTGTCGGGCCGGTGGCCGTCCGTGATCTCGCCGCCGCAGGTGATGACGCGCAGCTCCGGACGCTCGGTGTCCCCGTAGACCTTGGCGGTCGGGAAGTCCTTCTTGTCCACCTGCTCCAGCTCGCGGACGCGGAAGACGGCGGTGGTGCCGTCAGCCCGGGAGACCGTGATCTCCTCGCCCGTGCGCACGCGCGACACGTCCTTGAGCACGGCCGGGCCGCGGGCGGTGTCGAAGTGGCCGATCAGCACGGCGGGACCGGTCTCGCCGGGCGTCACGCCCTTGGTGTACCAGCCGATCTTGTCCCCGTCGGCCACGGACGGCACCTCCACCGTGCCGTCGGCGGCCAGCCCGAGCTTCAGCACCGGCGAGGCGTCCACCCCGGCCGCGGGGATCCGTATGCGTACGGGCGCGGAGGCGGGCAGCGGGGCGGTGCTCGCGGCCGGCGCGGCGGGCGGCGGCGCCGTCGTGGAGGTGACGGAGGGCGGGGCGCCGGACGGAGCGGTGGCGGGGGCGGGGACCGTGGCGCCGGTGCCGCAACCGGTCAGGGCGGCGGCGAGCAGGACGGCTGCGAGCAGGGGGCGGGCGCGAAGGGTCATGGAGTGCTCCGGAGACGGCATGCGGCGGGCCGCCGGCGAGGCGGCCCGCCGGGGGAGGGCGGGAGTACCGGAGCCGTCAGCCCTGCGAGGCGCGGCGGCGGCGCAGGTGCACGCTGGCGCCCAGGGCCCCGAAGGCGGCGACCAGGGCGGCGCCGGCGGTCAGGGTGGCGGTGTTGTCGGCGTCCGCGGGGGTCTCGACCGGGAGCTCGGCACCCGCTGCCACCGGGCCCTTGGGGACCACAGTCGTCTGTCCGGCGGTCTGCGGCTTCACCGGGGCGGGGGCCGTGGGCTTCACGGGCGGCTCGGCGTCGGTGAACTCGTAGCTCGGCTTGCACCCCTGGGGGAACGCGGGGAAGGGGGCCCGGCCGGTCCCGCTGTTGCCGCCCTGGGTCTTCCACTCGAGGACGGGCGTGGCGCCGGCGGGGTTCACGATCCGGGCCGTGATGCCCTCCGAGCCGGGCAGCGCGGGGTGGGTGCGGTCCAGGGTGGTCCAGCCGCGATCGTCGCCGGAGCGGAAGAGGACCGCCTTCGGGCCGTTCTCGGTGACGTACAGCTCGGCCCGCACGCCCGCGCCCATGGGCTGCCCCTTCGGCCCCACCCTGCAGTCCGTGCTCGCCTGGCCCGCGGGCAGGGGGTAGGACTTGGTGCTGCCGTTCTTGGCGGTGACGACGAGGACGGGGTGGGCGGTCGCGGCCTTGGTGAGCTCGAGCGACAGGCCGTTGGCCGTGTCGTGGGGCAGGGTCCGGTCCAGCTTCGTCACGACCCGGACCATGTAGGTGTCGCCCGGCTTCCAGTGGGGGCCGACCACGCGGATCCAGGCCTCCGGGCCCTCGACCTTGTTGCGCAGCACCGCGACCAGACCCTCGCCGATGTAGACGGGCTCGCCTTCGTAGCGGTCGTTCTCCGAGGCCGCGACGGCGTGCGGCGCGGCGGTGGCCGGGGCGGCGAACGCGGAGCCGGCGGCCGGTATGAGCATCGCGCCGGCGAGGGCGGCGGTGACGATCGAGGTACGGAGGGCGAGGGCGGTACGCATAACGACTCCTGGGGCGTGGTCGGTGAGAAGGCGGAGGAGAGTCGCATGCCGCGTTGAGTCTGGTCGGTCTCTTTCGGCCGGTTCAGGTGTGGCGGGCTGCTGAGTTCAAAACTACGGATCTTGTGGTGTCGGACGATCCGCCTCCTGTCATGGCCGTGTAACGGGCGAACGCGTGTCGGAATGGAGGTGACGATTCCCTTGCGGATACGCCGGAAACGGACGAGGCGAGGGCGGCGACCGTGATCGCCTGGCGTACCAGCCCATCGTGTGCCCGTCGGCGACGGAGGGCACCTCGACGGTGCCGTCGGCGGGGGCCCTTCGTGGGTCCGGCACCGGGCACGAGTGTCCCGAAGAGCCACCGCCGCCCGCGGGCGGCGGTGTGGGCCGCGGGGTGCTGCGGCAACGGGACCGGCGGACCACCGCGAAGGTGGCCCGCCGGAGGGAGGGACGGGAAGGCGAGGGGGTCAGCGCTGGGCGCCACCGCGGCGGCGCAGGACCAGCAGAGCCGTTCCGACGGTGCCGAGGATCGCGATGAGACCGGCGCCGGCCAGGGCGGACGTGGAGTCGTCGCCGTCCTCGGCGAGCTCGGCGCCCGCCGCGACTCCCCCCTTGGGGACGACGGTGGTCTGGCCGGCCGTCTGCGTCTTCACGGAGCTGCCGGTGGCGGCGGGGGTGGTTGCGGTGGGGCTGGTGGCGGTGGCGGTGGGCTCGGCGGACGGCGTTGCCGTCGGCTCCGGCAGGGGGGCCTCGTCCGTGAAGGGGAAGGTGAAGGTGCATCCCCGGGGGAGCTCCGGGAAGAGCGCGGTCTCGAAGGGGGCGGGCCGGCCGGGGGTCGCGTACTCGAACGACGGGTCGGCCGAGTTCGGATTCAGGATGCGGGCGACGGTCAGATCGCCCTTCGCCAGCGCGGGGCCGGTACGGGTCAGCTTCTTGTAGGGGTGGTGGGTGACCCCGTCCACCAGCTGCACCTGCGGCCCGTCGGGCGTCGTCGTCACGTCGGCGACCAGCGTCCCGTCCAGGCCGAGCCGCTTCGTCACGGAGACGCACTTCGCGCCGTGGACGCGGCCCGCCTCGGACAGCGGCATGGGGAAGGACCTGGTGACGTCTGCCTTCGTGACCGTGAGGACGGGGGCGGCGGTGTCGACCTCGGTGATCTCGACGTCCAGACCGTTCACGGTGTCGGTGATGTTCATGCGGTCCAGCACGGTCAGGACGCGGAACATGTAGTTCTCGCCCGGCTTCCAGTCCGGTCCGACGGCGCGGATCCAGGCCTCCGGGCCCTCCGCCTCGTGGCGCAGCACCGCGACCAGGCCCTCACCGATGTGGACCGGGGTGCCGGCGAAGCGGTCGGGGCCGTTCTGCGAGGTGACCGTCGCAGCCTGCGGGACGGTGGTCGTGGCGGCGTACGCGGCCCCCGCGGCGGGGGAGAGGAGCGCACCGGCGAGGACGGCGGTGGCGAGGGTGGCACGGAGGGCGGTACGCATAACGACTCCTGGAAGCAAGGTCTCGAAAGGTGGAGGAGAGCCGCATGCCGCGTTTTTCTCTGTCGGGTTTTCGTCCGGGTGAGGTTGTGGCGGGCTGCTGAGAAGAAATCTATTGATCTTGTGCGGGTGGATGATCCGGCTCCTGTCATGGCCGGGTAACAGTGGGCGGAGGTGTCGATTCCGCAGCGAATCGGAGTGAATCGGGGGGAGGGGGTGACAGGTCGCTACGCGCGTAGATATGCTCATCTGGTGACCATGCCCACCACCCTCACCGCATTCGCTGACGTGACGACGTCCGACAGTGCGCTGCGCCGCTTCCTGCACGGGCTGCCCGGCGTCGACGCAGTCGGACTGGAGGCCCGCGCGGCCTCCCTCGGCACCCGTTCGATCAAGACGACGGCCAAGGCGTACGCCATCGACCTGGCCATCTCGATGATCGACCTGACGACGCTGGAAGGCGCGGACACCCCGGGCAAGGTCCGGGCGCTCTCCGCCAAGGCCGTCCATCCCGATCCGACCGACCGTACGACGCCCACGACCGCCGCGGTCTGCGTCTACCCCGACATGGTGGCCACCGCCCAGGCCGCGCTGAACGGCGCCGACGTCAAGGTCGCCTCCGTCGCCACCGCCTTCCCGGCCGGCCGCGCCGCCCTGCCGGTCAAGCTCGCGGACACCCGTGACGCCGTCGCCGCCGGCGCCGACGAGATCGACATGGTCATCGACCGTGGCGCCTTCCTCGCCGGCCGCTACCTGGAGACGTACGAGCTGATCAGGGCCATCAAGGAGGCCTGCGTGCGTCCCGACGGCACCGCGGCCCGCCTCAAGGTCATCTTTGAGACCGGCGAGCTGTCGACCTACGACAACATCCGCCGCGCCTCCTGGATCGGCATGCTCGCGGGCGCCGACTTCATCAAGACGTCGACCGGCAAGGTGGGCGTCAACGCCACCCCCGCGAACACGCTGCTCATGCTCGAAGCCGTACGCGACTTCCGCGCGCAGACTGGAATCCAGATCGGCGTGAAGCCGGCCGGCGGCATCCGTACCACCAAGGACGCGATCAAGTTCCTGGTCCTGGTCAACGAGACCGTGGGCGAGGACTGGCTGAGCAACCACTGGTTCCGCTTCGGCGCCTCCAGCCTCCTCAACGACCTGTTGATGCAGCGCCAGAAGCTGAGCACCGGCCGTTACTCCGGTCCCGACTACGTGACGGTGGACTGATCACCATGGCATCTGTATTCGAGTACGCACCGGCTCCCGAGTCTCGCTCGGTCGTCGACATCGCCCCCTCCTACGGGCTCTTCATCGACGGCGAGTTCACCGACGCCGCCGACGGCAAGGTCTTCAAGACCGTCTCGCCGAGCAGCGAAGAGGTCCTGGCCGAGATCGCCCAGGCGGGCGTCGCCGACGTCGACCGCGCCGTGAAGGCCGCCCGCAGGGCCTTCGCGTCCTGGTCCGCGCTGCCCGGCTCCGAGCGCGCCAAGTACCTCTTCCGCATCGCCCGGATCATCCAGGAGCGCAGCCGCGAGCTCGCCGTCCTGGAGACCCTCGACAACGGCAAGCCGATCAAGGAGACCCGCGACGCGGACCTCCCGCTGGTCGCCGCCCACTTCTTCTACTACGCGGGCTGGGCCGACAAGCTCGACCACGCGGGCTACGGCGCGAACCCGCGCCCGCTCGGCGTGGCCGGCCAGGTCATCCCGTGGAACTTCCCGCTCCTGATGCTGGCGTGGAAGATCGCCCCGGCGCTCGCCACCGGCAACACGGTCGTCCTGAAGCCCGCCGAGACCACGCCCCTCTCCGCGCTCTTCTTCGCCGACATCTGCCGCCAGGCCGGCCTGCCCAAGGGCGTCGTCAACATCCTCACCGGATACGGCGACGCGGGCGCGGCCCTCGTCGAGCACCCGGACGTCGACAAGGTCGCCTTCACCGGCTCGACCGCGGTGGGCAAGAAGATCGCCCGCCACGTCGCTGGCACCCACAAGAAGGTCACCCTGGAGCTGGGCGGCAAGGGCGCCAACATCGTCTTCGACGACGCCCCGATCGACCAGGCCGTCGAAGGCATCGTCAACGGCATCTTCTTCAACCAGGGCCAGGTCTGCTGCGCGGGCTCGCGTCTCCTGGTCCAGGAGTCGATCCACGACGAGCTGCTGGACAGCCTCAAGCGCCGCCTGTCGACCCTCCGCCTCGGCGACCCGCTCGACAAGAACACCGACATCGGTGCGATCAACTCCGCCGAGCAGCTCGCCCGGATCACCGCGCTCGCGGAGACCGGCGAGGCCGAGGGCGCCGAGCGCTGGTCCCCGGCGTGCGAGCTGCCGTCCGCCGGCTACTGGTTCGCCCCGACGCTCTTCACCAACGTCACCCAGGCGCACACCGTCGCCCGCGACGAGATCTTCGGCCCGGTGCTGTCCGTGCTGACCTTCCGCACGCCCGACGAGGCCGTCGCCAAGGCCAACAACAGCCAGTACGGCCTGTCCGCCGGCATCTGGACGGAGAAGGGCAGCCGCATCCTCGCGGTCGCGAACAAGCTCCGCGCGGGTGTCGTCTGGGCCAACACGTTCAACAAGTTCGACCCGACCTCGCCCTTCGGCGGTTACAAGGAGTCGGGCTTCGGCCGCGAGGGCGGCCGCCACGGCCTGGAGGGCTACCTCGATGTCTGAGCGCAGTGTCGAAAAGGGCGGCTCCGCCGCAGGGCGTCTGAACGTCTTCAAGACCTACAAGCTGTACGTCGGGGGCAAGTTCCCCCGCTCCGAGAGCGGCCGGGTGTACGAGGTGAGCGACTCCAAGGGCACGTGGCTGGCCAACGCCCCCCTGTCCTCCCGCAAGGACGCGCGGGACGCGGTCGTCGCCGCACGCAAGGCCTTCGGCGGCTGGTCGGACGCCACCGCGTACAACCGCGGCCAGATCCTCTACCGCATCGCCGAGATGCTGGAGGGCCGCCGGGAGCAGTTCGTCCGCGAGGTCGGCGAGGCCGAAGGCCTGTCCAAGTCGAAGGCCGGCGCCGTCGTGGACGCGGCCGTCGACCGCTGGGTCTGGTACGCGGGCTGGACCGACAAGATCGGCCAGATCGTGGGCGGGGCCAACCCGGTCGCGGGCCCGTTCTTCAACCTCTCCACCCCCGAGCCGACCGGCGTGGTCACCGTCGTGGCCCCCCAGGACTCGTCCTTCCTGGGCCTGGTCTCGGTGATCGCCCCGGTCATCGCGACGGGCAACACCGTCGTCGTGATCGCCTCGGAGAAGTCCCCGCTCCCCGCTCTCTCCCTGGGCGAGGTGCTGGCCACCTCCGACCTGCCCGGCGGTGTGGTCAACATCCTGTCCGGCAAGGCCGACGAGATGGGCCCGCACCTGGCGGCCCACCAGGACGTCAACGCGATCGACCTGGCCGGAGCCGGTGCGGCGCTGGCCAAGGAGCTGGAGATCGCGGCGGCGGACAACCTCAAGCGCGTCCTGCGTCCACAGCCTGTGGACGACTGGAGCGCCGACCCGGGCACGTCGCGCATGACGGCGTTCCTGGAGACCAAGACGGTCTGGCACCCCACGGGGTCGCTGGGCTCGGGCGGCTCGTCCTACTAGGACCGGCCCCCTGCGAGACCGGCCCCGGCAGCGTCCCCCGCGCTGCCGGGGCCTTTTCGCGCCTACTGCCGGGGGAGGACCGGGCCGAGCAACGAGGAGGCGGCCGCGGTGGGCAGCTCGCCGACCGAGGGCCCCTGGGTCAGGATGCCGGTGACCATGCCGGTGCCGACGGACGGGAAGTCCGCGACCTTCGTGGCGACGCCGTTGTCCAACGGGTCCACGCCGGTGTGGGCGAGGGGGTTCACCTTGAGGTTCGCGATCGGGTCGGTGACCCCGGACAGCGCCGCCGGGACATCGAGCTCGCTCGCCTGGGCGCCTCCCGCGGACAACGCCAGCGCGGCGCCTGCCATCGAGAGGGTGAGGCCCGCGGTGCGGAGCCGGGTCGGTGCGGAAGGGGCTGCGTGACGTGCCATGGGGATCCCGCCTGTGGTCGTAGTCGCGTGCGCACGCAGCGTAGTTGAGGTGTGTTCCTGGACACCAACCGGTCACCGGGAGGATCCCCTACCCGGGGGAATGGTTCAGACTGGTGTCCCGTGAGCTCTTCCTCCCCTTCGCCGACCCGTGTCGTCCTGCTGACCGGTCCGTCAGGCTCCGGAAAATCCTCGCTGGCCGCCCGCTCAGGGCTGCCGGTGCTGCGCCTCGACGACTTCTACAAGGAGGGCGAGGACCCCACCCTCCCGCTGGTCGACGGCAGCTCCGACATCGACTGGGACTCCCCGCTGTCCTGGGACGCCGACACGGCGGTCGCCGCGATCGCGGAACTGTGCGCGTCGGGGCGGACGCAGGTGCCGGTCTACGACCTCGCCACCTCCTCGCGGACCGGGACCGAGGACCTGGACATCACCCGCTCGCCGCGGTCCCCGCTGTTCATCGCGGAGGGGATTTTCGCCGCCGACATAGCGGCGCGCTGCCAGGAGCTCGGATTGCTGGCCGACGCCATCTGCCTGCGGGGCCGGCCCTCGACGACGTTCCGGAGGCGGCTGGTGCGGGACCTGCGGGAGGGCCGCAAGTCCGTCCTCTTCCTGTTGCGCAGGGGCCTTCGCCTGATGCGGGCCGAGCGCGGCATCGTGGCCCGGCACACCGCGCTCGGCGCGCACGCCTGCGGCCGTGACGAGGCACTCGGCCGGCTCGCCGCCGCCGCAGCCGGCCGCCACCGCGCCGCGGCCCCGGCGTAACGACCCTGTGGGGTCGCCGCCCCGGACCCGCGCCTCACGCGCCGGCGGGGTCCGAGTCCCTGCAGAACCTCGTGAACCGCCGAACCCGCGGACGCGAAAAGGCGGGATCAGGCGGACCCCCGGCCGCTTGATCCCGCCTTCTCCCCCCGCGCCCCCCGCGCCCCCCGTCCCACCCCCGTAGGACGGGCCCCCCGGCCCGATGGTCTGTGTGCGCCGCCGTCAGGCGACGAGCTCCTCGAAGGACTCCGCCTCGTCGCGGCCGAAGCTCAGCGCCTCGTCCTCCCGCAGGCGTCGCAGGGAGCGCCAGATGCTGGACTTCACCGTGCCGACGCTGATCCCGAGGATCTCCGCGATCTCCGGGTCCGTGCGGCCCTCGTAGTAACGAAGCACCAGCATCGTGCGCTGCGGCTCCGGGATCCGGGTCAGTGCCTGCCACAGCACCGCGCGCAGCTCCGTACCGCGCATCGCGTCCGTGTCGGAGGCCGTCTCCGGCAGCTCCTCCGTCGGGTACTCGTTCAGCTTCCGCCGACGCCACGCGCTGATGTGCAGGTTGGTCATGGTGCGCCGCAGGTAGCCGCCGACGGCCGCCTTGTCGCTGATCCGGTCCCAGGCGCGGTACGTGGAGAACAGCGCGCTCTGCAGCAGGTCCTCGGCCTCGTAGCGGTCGCCGGTGAGGTGGAAGGCCGTCGCGTACAGCGCGGCCCGCCGCTCCTGGACGTACGCCGTGAACTCCGCCTCGGACGTGGAGGACGGGCTCTGCTGGGCGGGAACCGCCTGGTACTGGTTTGCGTCAATGGCTACGACGTGGGCCGGCCGGGGACGGGCGACCGCCACCGTACGGACACCCGCCCGGCGGTTCACATCGTGCAGCCGCGTGACAACCGCGCTGGTGGTGGTGCTGTGCAGCGTGTTCATCTCGCGCCCCCCGTCGTGGAGTGTGTCTGCTTCGGTCCGTTGTCCGTTGTGCGTTGACAGAAGACTGCCCGGCCCACTTAACCGAGGTGTCCGTCGACTGTCACAGCCCTGTCACAGCGGCCTCCGGCAGGACGCCGGCGCAGGACCCGCAGGATCGTGTCCTCCCGACGGTCGAACTCCCGTCGGCCGATGGGACAGAATGAGCCCGTGCCTTTCCTGTTGCTGATCGAGGACGACGACGCCATCCGCACGGCCCTCGAACTCTCCCTGTCTCGCCAGGGCCACCGTGTGGCCACTGCGGCGACGGGCGAGGACGGCCTCAAACTGCTGCGCGAGCAGCGGCCGGATCTGATCGTGCTGGACGTCATGCTGCCCGGGATCGACGGTTTCGAGGTGTGCCGGAGGATCCGCCGCACCGACCAACTGCCGATCATCCTGCTCACCGCGCGCAGCGATGACATCGATGTAGTGGTCGGCCTGGAGTCCGGGGCCGACGACTACGTGGTCAAGCCCGTCCAGGGCCGTGTCCTCGACGCCCGCATCCGTGCCGTACTGCGCCGCGGCGAGCGCGAGTCGAGCGATTCGGCGAGCTTCGGCTCCCTCGTCATCGACCGCGCCGCCATGACGGTGACGAAGAACGGCGAGGACCTCCAGCTCACCCCGACCGAGCTGCGGCTGCTGCTCGAACTGAGCCGCCGGCCCGGGCAGGCGCTGTCGCGCCAGCAGCTGCTGCGCCTGGTCTGGGAGCACGACTACCTCGGCGACTCGCGGCTCGTCGACGCCTGCGTACAGCGGCTGCGCGCCAAGGTCGAGGACGTGCCGTCCTCGCCCACCCTGATCCGTACCGTCCGAGGCGTCGGCTACCGCCTGGACTCCCCGCAGTGATCCGGGCGTTGCTCGCGGGCCGGCGCTGGACCAGCCTGCGGCTGCGGCTCCTCATGGTCTTCGCCCTGGTCGCGCTGACGGCCGCCGTCTCCGCGTCCGGGATCGCCTACTGGCTCAACCGGGAGGCGGTGCTCACCCGGACCCAGGACGCCGCCCTCGGCGACTTCCGGCAGGAGATGCAGGACCGGGCCGCCGCTCTGCCCGCCGAGCCGACGGCGGAGGAGCTGCAGCGCACCGCCGAGCTGATGGCGGGCAGCAGCCCGGGGTACAGCGTGCTGCTGGTGCAGGCGGGCAAGGACGACCGCCAGATCTTCGGCGCGGCGGGGCCCGACTCCTTCGGACTGGCCGATGTACCGCAGTCCCTGCGGCAGGCGGTGAACGACCGTCAGAAGACGACCGCGGCGAACGACGCCGAGTACCACATGTACTGGCAGCGGACGAAGCCGCGCGGCAATCCGTACCTGGTCGGCGGGACGCGGATCGTGGGCGGCGGGCTGACCGGATACATGTACAAGTCGCTCGCGCAGGAACGGGACGACCTGAACGCGCTCGCCTGGTCGCTGACGATCGCGACCGGCCTCGCGCTGCTCGGCTCCGCGCTGCTGGCGCAGGCCGCCGCCCGTACCGTGCTCAAGCCAGTGCAGCGGCTGGGGGACGCGGCGCGGCGGCTCGGCGAAGGCGAGCTGGACCACCGGCTGGAGGTGTCGGGCACGGACGAACTCGCCGACCTGTCGCATACCTTCAACAAGACGGCCGAGGCACTGGAGAAGAAGGTCGCCGACATGAGCGCGCGCGAGGAGTCGAGCCGACGCTTCGTCGCGGACATGTCGCATGAACTGCGCACGCCGCTGACGGCGTTGACGGCGGTGGCCGAGGTGCTGGAGGAAGAGGTCGACGACCTCGATCCGATGATCGCACCGGCGGTGGCGCTGGTCGTCAGCGAGACACGGCGGCTCAACGACCTGGTGGAGAACCTGATGGAGGTCACCCGCTTCGACGCGGGAACGGCCCGGCTGGTGCTGGACGACGTGAACGTCGCCGACCAGGTCACGGCCTGCATCGACGCGCGGGCCTGGCTCGACGCCGTCGACCTCGACGCCGAGCGCGACATCGTGGCGCGGCTCGACCCGCGTCGCCTCGACGTCATCCTCGCCAATCTGATCGGCAACGCGCTCAAGCACGGCGGCTCGCCGGTGCGGGTGTCGGTGACGGTGGAGGGGGAGTGGCTGGTGATCGCGGTGCAGGACAACGGGCCGGGCATCCCCGAGGAGGTACTGCCGCACGTCTTCGACCGCTTCTACAAGGCGAGCGCGTCGCGGCCGAAGTCGGACGGGAGCGGTCTGGGCCTGTCGATCGCCGTCGAGAACGCGCACATCCACGGGGGCGACATCACCGCCGCCAACGGGCCGGGCGGCGGGGCGCTGTTCACGCTGCGGCTGCCGGTGGACGTGGGGAAGGTGATCGCAGGTGAGGTGGATGCGTAGGGCTCTGCCGGTGGTGCCGGCCGCGCTGGTCCCGATCGTCGCGATCACCCTGCTCGCCACCTCGGGCTGCGGGATCAGGGCGACGACCGTGCCGGTGGACGTGGGCCCGGCGCCGTCGCGGGTGTCGTGCGACACCCCGGAGAAGCCGAGCGAGCAGAACGGCGTGCAGGGCTTCCGGGCCACGCTGGAACTGGTCTGCGGATCGGAGCTGGTGGGCGTGGAGCGAGTGGTTCCGGTGCCCGAGAAGAAGCTGGTACGGGACCCCGTGGCCCTGGTCGCGCAGGCGCTGCTGGAGGCGCTGGAGCGGACGCCGACCACGGAGGAACGCGACGCCGGATTCACCACCGGGGTGCCGGCCGGGCTGACGGCGGGCGCGCCGCGACCCGGCGACCCGGCGGGCACGGTGCGGCTCAGCCGCAAGCCGGAGGACCTGCCGCCGGTGGCGCTGTCGCAGATCGTGTGCACGCTGGCCGGCAGCGAGGCGGTGTCGGCGGGGCCGGGGCCGGTGGTCCTGGGCGGGCCGGACGAGGATCCGCCGCGCGCGTGGGAGTGCACGGACGTGGTCCGCTCGCGGCCGGAGTCGGTGCCGACGCTGGGCGAGATCGTCCGCCCGACCGCTTCTTGACGCGCCGCTCGCACGGCTCGGCGCCGGGGCGCCTCCCCGGCTTCGCGCCGCTGCGCCGGCCTCCGACCGGCGGGCCGTAGCGCTGCGCGAGGGCTGCCCCGCTGCTTCGGCGCCGCCCCCGACCCTGCGCCTCGAACGCCGGCGGGGCGGGAAGAGCCTTCGAGGCGGGGGTCCGGGCAGGGCCCGGGGAAGCGGTGAAAGGGCGGGGTCGGGGCGGCCCGGCACGGATCCGCGTCGGCGACGGATACGGCGACGGCCCCCCGAGCGGGCTCAGGGGGCCGACGGACGGAATCCGGCGCAGCGGCCCGACGCCGGGGGAGGCCCCGGGGCCGAGCCCTGCGAGGGGCGCGTCGAAGATCAGATGCCGGCAGCCGCCGCGAGGTCCTTCTTGATCGCGTCCAGGACCTCCTGGCCGCGTGCGCGGGCCGGGGCGAGGTCGGAGG
This sequence comes from Streptomyces sp. NPDC054849, assembly GCF_053610945.1. Classification (NCBI taxonomy): domain Bacteria; kingdom Bacillati; phylum Actinomycetota; class Actinomycetes; order Kitasatosporales; family Streptomycetaceae; genus Streptomyces; species Streptomyces sp. NPDC054849. The sequence continues at coordinate 108,111 of NZ_JBSGZI010000002.1, read as the reverse complement.
CCTCGCGGACCGGGACCACCACCTCCAGGTAGCACTTCAGCTTCGGCTCCGTGCCCGACGGGCGGACGATCACCCGGGCCTTGTAGTCGCCGTCCAGGAGGTAGCGCAGGCCGTCCGTCGGCGGCAGCGCGGCCGAGCCGACCGCGAGGTCCTCCGCCGAGACGACCCGCAGACCCGCCAGCGACACCGGCGGCTCCGCACGCAGAGCCGCCATCGCCGAGGCGATCACCGACAGGTCGGAGACGCGGACCGACAGCTGGTCCGTGGCGTGCAGGCCGTGGGCCATCGCCAGGTCGTCCAGCAGGTCGGTCAGGGTGCGGCCCTGCTCCTTGAGCACCGAGGCCAGCTCCGCCACCAGCAGGGCGGCGGTGACGCCGTCCTTGTCGCGGACGCCCTCGGGGTCCACGCAGTAGCCGAGCGCCTCCTCGTAGCCGTAGCGAAGGCCCTCGACACGGGCGATCCACTTGAAGCCGGTGAGGGTCTCCTCGTAGCCGACGCCCGCCGCCTCCGCGATCCGGCCCAGGAGGCTGGAGGAGACGATGGACTCGGCGAAGACGCCCTGCGCGCCCTTGTGCACCAGGTGCTCCGCGAGCAGCGCGCCGACCTCGTCACCGCGCAGCATCCGCCAGCCGGAGGGGGCCGCATCGTCCGGTACGGCCACCGCGCAGCGGTCGGCGTCCGGGTCGTTCGCGATCACGATGTCCGGGTCGACCTCGGCCGCCTTCACGAAGGCCAGGTCCATCGCGCCCGGCTCCTCCGGGTTGGGGAAGGCGACCGTCGGGAAGGCGGGGTCCGGCTCGGCCTGTTCGGCGACCAGGACCGGGGCCGGGAAGCCGGCCCGGGCGAAGGCCGCCATGACGACGTCCTTCCCGACGCCGTGCATGGCCGTGTAGACGGTCTGCACGCCCCGGGGGGAGCCGGGGGTCAGGACGGCGTCCGTACGGGCCAGGTAGGCCTCCAGGACCTCGTCGCCGAGGTCCTCCCAGCCGGAGTCGGGACGCGGGACCGAGGCGAGCGTGTCGATGCGGGCGATCTCCGCCGCGATCTCCCCGTCGACCGGGGAGACGATCTGGGAGCCGTCGCCGAGGTAGACCTTGTAGCCGTTGTCCCGGGGCGGGTTGTGGCTCGCGGTCACCTCGACGCCGGCGACGGCGCCCAGGTGCCTTATGGCGTAGGCGAGGACGGGCGTCGGCAGGGGGCGGGGCAGGACGGCCGCACGCAGCCCGGCGCCGGTCATGACGGCCGCGGTGTCGTGGGCGAAGTCCGCCGACTTGTAGCGGGCGTCGTAGCCGACGACGACCAGGCCGCCGGCGTGGCCCTGGGCCTTCAGGTAGGCCGCGAGGCCCGCCGCGGCCCGGATGACCACGCTGCGGTTCATCCGCATCGGGCCCGCGCCGATCTCACCGCGCAGTCCCGCGGTGCCGAACTGGAGGGTGCCGGCGAAACGGTCCGCGAGTTCCGCGGTGTCGCCCGCCTCGATCAGCGCGGCGAGTTCGGCCGCCGTCTCCGGGTCGGGGTCCTCCGCCAGCCAGGCCTGGGCCCGGGTGATCAGGTCGTCCTGTTCCTGCACTACTTCCGCCTTACCTCTCGTACGTCGATCAGATGCGGGCGAGGACCTGCGTCAGCAGAGTGCCCATGCGGGCGGCCGAGTCGCGGCCGGCCTGGAGGACCTCTTCGTGGTTCAGCGGCTCGCCGGACAGGCCCGCCGCCAGGTTGGTGACCAGGGAGATCCCGAGCACGTCGGCGCCGGCCTCGCGGGCCGCGATGGCCTCCAGCACCGTGGACATGCCGACCAGGTCGGCGCCCATGACGCGGATCATGTTGATCTCGGCCGGAGTCTCGTAGTGCGGGCCGGGGAACTGGACGTAGACGCCCTCTTCCAGGCTCGGGTCGATCTCCTTGCACATCGCGCGCAGCTTCGGCGAGTACAGGTTCGTCAGGTCCACGAAGTTCGCGCCGACGATCGGCGAGGTGGCCGTCAGGTTGAGGTGGTCGCTGATCAGCACGGGCTGGCCGGGCTTCATGCCCTCGCGCAGGCCGCCGCAGCCGTTGGTGAGGACGACGGTCTTGCAGCCGGCGGCGACGGCGGTGCGCACGCCGTGGGCGACGGCGGCGACGCCGCGGCCCTCGTAGTAGTGGGTCCGTCCGAGGAAGAGCAGCGCACGCTTCTCGCCGATCTTGTACGAGCGGATCTTGCCGCCGTGGCCCTCGACTGCGGGCGGCGGGAAGCCGGGCAGCTCGGTGACGGGGAACTCGAACTCGGGGGCGCCGAGCGCCTCCGCGGCGGGGGCCCAGCCGGAGCCCATGACGAGCGCGACATCGTGGGATTCGACGCCGGTCAGCTCGCGCAGGCGGGCGGCTGCGGCGTCGGCGTCGGCGAAGGGGTCGGTAACAGATGCGTTCACGCGGACGAGCGTAACCTCTTCCGGCCTACGCGCGTAGATGGCACAGCTCACGGTGTTCGGATCGTTGCCTTGTCGTTTCCGACCAAATGTCCACGGCCGTGCGGGGACGGGCCTGAGGGGCGGGTGGGGCGCCGCCGCGCCAGGGTCCGGACCCCGGCCCGATCTCCCCCGGCCACCGCCGGGAGGTGAACCCGGCGGGGCCCGCCGCGGCTCAACAGGGGCGCTTGCGGAGTTCCATCACGTAGTCGTGCGGGGCGCCCGCCGATTCGGCGGCGTCGGCGAGCTCGCCCAGGTAGCGGGCCGAGGGCAGGCCGCCCTCGTAGCCGTTCAGGACGTAGCACCAGGCGGCCTCTTCGCCGTCCAGCGTGTGCACCCGGATCCTCATGCGGCGGTAGATGTCGAGACCGACACCCTCCCAGCGGTCCATCGAGTCCTCGTCCAGCGGCGCGATGTCGTACAGGGCGACGAAGACCTGGTGGCGCGGCGCTTCGACGATGGTGGCGAGGGCGCCCTCCCAGCCCATCTGCTCGCCGCCGAAGGTCAGCCGCCAGTCGTTGATCCAGCCCGTTCCGCGCAGCGGCGAATGGGGAGCGCGGCGCGTCATCAGCCGCGGGTCGAGGTTGCCGGCGTACGCGGCGTAGAGCGACATGAGGTCGAGGGTACGGGAGGGGTGGCCGTGGCCGCGTGCCCGGATGGCGGGACCGGGCGCGAAGCACCGTGGAGCGTGCGGGACAATGGGGCACGGAATGCATCCCCCGGGGAGACCCCCCGGAACACCGGCCGGGGCGGCAGCCGGCCGGGAAGACGTGAGGCGGACTTTTCGTGACCCGGATCGTGATCATCGGCGGCGGACCCGGCGGGTATGAGGCAGCGCTGGTAGGGGCCCAGCTCGGTGCGGAGGTGACCGTCGTGGACTGCGACGGCCTGGGCGGGGCCTCGGTCCTGACCGACTGCGTGCCGTCCAAGACCCTGATCGCGACCGCAGAGGTGATGACGACCTTCGACTCCTCGTACGAGGAGCTCGGCATCGTCGTCGCGGACGACACCCCGCACATCGAGCAGGCCGCGCGCGTCGTCGGCGTGGACCTCGGCAAGGTGAACCGGCGAGTCAAGCGCCTCGCACTCGCCCAGTCGCATGACATCACCGCCTCCGTGACCCGGGCCGGAGCCCGCGTGGTGCGCGGCCGGGGCAAGCTCGGCGGGCCGCAGGGCATCGACGGCACCCGGGACGTCATCGTCACCGCCGCCGACGGATCCGAGACGATCCTGACGGCGGACGCCGTGCTGATCGCCACCGGCGGCACCCCGCGCGAGATCCCGGACGCGATGCCCGACGGCGAGCGGATCCTGAACTGGACCCAGGTCTACGATCTCGACGAGCTCCCGGAGGAGCTGATCGTGGTCGGCTCCGGTGTGACCGGCGCCGAGTTCGCGGGTGCGTACCAGGCCCTCGGCTCCCGGGTGACCCTCGTGTCCTCCCGCGACCGCGTGCTGCCGGGCGAGGACCCCGACGCGGCCGCCGTCCTGGAGGACGTCTTCCGGCGCCGCGGCATGAACGTCGTCGGCCGCTCGCGCGCGGAGTCCGCCAAGCGGGTGGGCGACCGGGTCGAGGTCACCCTCTCCGACGGGCGCGTCCTGACCGGTACGCACTGCCTGATGGCGGTCGGCGCGATCCCGAACACCCGGAACATGAACCTGGAGGAGTCCGGGGTCCGGCTCAAGGACTCCGGGCACATCTGGACCGACAAGGTGTCGAGGACCTCGGCCCCCGGCGTGTACGCGGCCGGTGACGTCACGGGCGTCTTCGCGCTCGCGTCGGTCGCGGCGATGCAGGGACGCATCGCGATGTACCACTTCCTCGGCGACGCGGTGGCGCCGCTGAACCTGAAGACGGTGTCCTCGAACGTCTTCACCGACCCCGAGATCGCCACCGTCGGCTACACCCAGGCGGACGTGGACGCCGGCAAGATCGACGCCCGCGTGGTGAAGCTCCCGCTGCTGCGCAACCCGCGCGCCAAGATGCAGGGCATCCGGGACGGCTTCGTGAAGATGTTCTGCCGTCCGGGCACCGGCATCGTCGTCGGCGGCGTGGTCGTCTCCCCGCGCGCGAGCGAGCTGATCCACCCGATCTCGATCGCCGTCGACAACAACCTGACGGTCGAGCAGATCGCAAACGCGTTCACCGTGTACCCCTCCCTGTCGGGTTCGATCGCCGAGGTGGCACGCCAGCTGCACACGCGGAAGACCGGCGAGGAGGGCTGACTTCCGCTAACCGCCGCACGCCGTAAGGGGTTTGGGGCGGGGCGCGGTTGCGTGGCGAGACGTTCACCCACGTCTCGACCGGCGTATACCACTAGTCGCCCCGCCGTATGGACAACTTCGGAATTCCGGCGCAAAGAGCTGAAAGCAGACGGTCGTTGGGGTTACTGTCAGTTTCGTGTTCGCTGCAGAACGTCGCCAATTGATCCTCGAAATGGTGCGGGCCAACGGAGCGGTATCGCTCCGGGAGCTCGCCCGCGTCGTCCAGACCTCCGAAGTGACCGTACGGCGGGACGTGCGGGCACTGGAGGCAGAAGGACTCCTCGACCGCCGACACGGCGGTGCGGTCTTGCCGGGCGGTTTCACGCGGGAGTCCGGCTTTCCGCAAAAGTCCCATCTCGCGACGGCGGAGAAGACCGCCATTGCCGATGTCGCGGCCGGCCTCGTGGAAGAGGGCGAGGCCGTCGTCGTCGGCGCGGGCACGACGACCCAGGAGCTGGCCCGCCGGCTCGCCCGCGTGCCCGGACTGACCGTCGTCACCAACTCGCTGCTCGTCGCCCAGGCACTGGCCCATGCGAACCGGGTGGAAGTGGTGATGACCGGCGGCACGCTGCGCGGGTCCAACTACGCCCTCGTGGGAAGCGGAGCCGAACAGTCCCTCCAGGGGCTGCGGGTGTCCCGGGCTTTCCTGTCGGGCAGCGGTCTGACCGCCGAGCGCGGGCTGTCCACGTCCAACATGCTCTCCGCGAGCGTGGACCGGGCGCTGGTGCAGGCGGCGGCGGAGGTGGTGGTGCTGGCCGACCACACGAAGCTCGGCACCGACACCATGTTCCAGACCGTGCCGACCGACGTGATGACGCGACTGGTGACGGACGAGCCGCCGCCGCACGACGACCGGGCGGGCACGGAGCTGCAGGCGCTGGCGGACCAGGGCGTGCAGATCACCGTGGCCGGCGGTCCGGTGGCCTCCGGCGGGGACGGCATGGCGGGGCGGCGGCCGCGCCGCGAATCGCCGTTGCCGGTGCAGAGGCGGGGTGGGCCGACCGCCCAGTTGCGCAGTGCGCCCGGCGGGATGCTGGAGCAGCAGGCGGAGCGGGCACGGGTCGCGGACATGCGGCGCCGCTGATCCCTGCGGGCGGCTGCCTAAGGCGCCGCCCCCGGACTCCCGCGCCTCGAAGGCCGGCGGGGCCGCGATCGGTCCCCTCGGACGCCGGCCGGGCTGGATGGTGCGGCCCAGTGCCGGACGGTGCGGCCGGCCCGCTGGAACGGCGAAGGCCCCGCCCGGTTCGTGAACCGGGCGGGGCCTGTGCGTGTCCGAGGACGTCAGTCCTTGATCTCGCAGATGGTGGCGCCCGAGGTGACCGAGGCGCCGACTTCGGCGGTGAGGCCGACGACGGTGCCGGAGCGGTGCGCGTTGAGCGGCTGCTCCATCTTCATGGCCTCCAGGACCACGACGAGTTCGCCCTCGGTGACCTGCTGGCCCTCCTCGACCGCGACCTTGACGATCGTGCCCTGCATCGGTGAGGTGAGGGTGTCGCCGGAGGCGGCCGGGCCGGACTTCTTGGCCGCGCGGCGCTTCGGCTTGGCGCCGCCCGCGGCGGCCGTGCGGGCCAGGGTCATGCCCAGGGACGACGGCAGGGAGACCTCGAGGCGCTTGCCACCGACCTCGACGACGACCGTCTCGCGGCCCGGCTCGTCCTCGGTGTCGTCGGCGGCGGGAGCCGCGAAGGCCGGGATCTCGTTGACGAACTCGGTCTCGATCCAGCGGGTGTGGACCGTGAACGGGGTGCCGTCGGTGGGGGCGAACGCCGGGTCGGCGACGACCGCACGGTGGAACGGGATGGCCGTGGCCATGCCCTCGACCTCGAACTCGGCGAGCGCGCGGGCGGCCCGCTGCAGGGCCTGCTCGCGGGTGGCGCCGGTGACGATCAGCTTGGCGAGCAGGGAGTCCCAGGCCGGGCCGATGACCGAGCCGGACTCGACGCCCGCGTCCAGGCGGACGCCCGGGCCGGTCGGCGCGGCGAACTTGGTGACGGTGCCGGGCGCGGGCAGGAAACCGCGGCCCGGGTCCTCGCCGTTGATGCGGAACTCGATCGAGTGACCGCGCAGGACCGGGTCGCCGTAGCCGAGCTCCTCGCCGTCGGCGATGCGGAACATCTCGCGGACCAGGTCGATGCCGGCGACCTCTTCGGTGACCGGGTGCTCGACCTGGAGGCGGGTGTTGACCTCGAGGAAGGAGATGAGGCCGTCGGCGGCGACCAGGAACTCGACGGTACCGGCGCCGACGTAGCCGGCTTCCTTCAGGATGGCCTTGGAGGCGGCGTACAGCTCCGCGTTCTGCGCCTCGCTCAGGAACGGCGCGGGGGCCTCCTCCACGAGCTTCTGGTGGCGGCGCTGGAGCGAGCAGTCACGGGTCGACACCACGACGACGTTGCCGTGGGAGTCGGCCAGGCACTGGGTCTCGACGTGGCGGGGCTTGTCGAGGTAGCGCTCGACGAAGCACTCGCCGCGGCCGAAGGCGGCGACGGCCTCGCGGACGGCGGAGTCGTAGAGCTCCGGAACCTCTTCGAGGGTGCGGGCGACCTTCAGGCCGCGGCCGCCACCGCCGAAGGCGGCCTTGATCGCGATCGGCAGGCCGTGCTCCTTGGCGAAGGCGACGACCTCGTCGGCCCCGGAGACCGGGTCCGGCGTACCGGCGACCAGCGGGGCGCCGGCGCGCTGGGCGATGTGGCGGGCGGCCACCTTGTCGCCGAGGTCGCGGATGGCCTGCGGCGGCGGACCGATCCAGGTCAGGCCGGCGTCGATCACGGCCTGGGCGAATTCGGCGTTCTCGGAGAGGAAGCCGTATCCGGGATGGATGGCGTCCGCACCGGAGTCGGCTGCAGCCTGGAGGACCTTGGAGATGTCCAGGTAGCTGGCGGCCGGGGTGTCACCGCCCAACGCGAAAGCTTCGTCTGCCGCGCGGACGTGCAGAGCGTCCCGGTCCGGATCGGCGTAGACGGCTACGCTCGCGATCCCGGCGTCCCGGCAGGCCCGAGCAACGCGGACAGCGATTTCGCCACGGTTGGCGATGAGCACCTTGCGCACGATGGCTCCCTCCTTGAAACAAGCTGAGTTTAGGGACAGCCCACACGGCCTTTCGACCCTTCCCCAGTGGTGACCTTGCCCACACAGAGTGTGATGCGAGGCCCGCTCTACCGGAGAACCCTTGTGGCGCCCCAGGTCAGGGGGATCCCCGACTGCACAGTAACCCCGTCATGTATCCAAGGTCTCTGTCCCCCCGGTTAGCGGCCCCGGGTGATTCTTTGTCGAGTCCCTACGAACGGCCCACATTTTCTTTGCTGGGGTGAGAGGAGTTGTCCCCTTGTTTACTGATTGGTAGCACCGATGTTCCGCGGGGCGAACCGGAACAACACCGTACCCACAGCGATGTAGCTCACCATGGCCCGCGGGGGGCGGCAGCGCGCCGGGCGTGTCGTGGCGGACGGCCCGCCGAACCCGGGTGGGCGGATGTCTTGCCCGCCGCCCTACCCGTTAGTAGCCTCCAGGCGTCGAACAGGCTTGTGACGCGTGGGGGGTGGGGACGTCGTGCTGCGAAGACTCGTGGCCGGACTGGCCGCGATCGTACTTGTCGTGGAAGCGGCCGTACTCGTGCTCGTCCACATCGTGCTGGGCAGGACCACGGCGAACCAGTCGATGTCCATCGCGGGCAGCGATCCGGATGTCATGTCCAAGGCGACTTATGTCATGGGGGCGGGCATGGGCGCCTTCCTCGTGCTCTGCGCCGTGCTCGCCGCCGCCGCCGCGCTCCGCGATCGGCCCCCGGGCCGCTTCGCCCGCATCGTGTTCGTCTCCGCCGCCGTCACCCACGGAGTGCTCGGCATCCTCGCCGTCGTCCTGGTCGGCTGGGCCGCCTTCGCGGTGACGACGCTGATCCTGTGCCTCCTCGTCCTGACCCTGACGCTCTACGCCGCCCAGGGTGACGGCGGGAGCGACGGGGGCGGGGACGGGGGCGGGGACGCGCCACCGCCTCCGCCGATGGGATCGCTCACGCCCACAGGTCCGTGATGGACACGTCCAGTTCGCCCAGCAGGGAGCGCAGCAGCGGCAGGGACAGCCCGATCACGTTGCCGTGATCCCCGTCGATTCCGTCGATGAACGGCGCCGACAGCCCGTCCAGGGTGAACGCCCCCGCCACGTGCAGCGGCTCGCCGCTCGCCACGTACGCCGCGACCTCCGCGTCCGTCGGCTCGCCGAAACGGACCGTCGTGGACGCCGTGGCCGACACCTGGCGGCCGTCCGCCGTGTCGATCACGCAGTGCCCGGTGCGCAGCACGCCGACCCGCCCGCGCATCGCCTTCCAGCGCGCGGTGGCCTCCTCGGCGTCCGCGGGCTTGCCCAGCGCCTCGCCGTCCAGCTCCAGCACCGAGTCGCAGCCGATCACCAGGGCGCCCGCGGCCTCGTCCAGGCCCGCCACGACGGCCGCCTTCGCCTCGGCCAGCGCCAGGGCCAGGGCGCCGGGGTCGTCGTGGTTCAGGGTGTCCTCGTCGAAACCGCTGACGATCACGTGCGGAGCGAGCCCCGCCTGCCGCAGCAGGTTCAGCCGGGCGGGGGAGGCGGAGGCGAGGACGAGCTTGCGCGCGTTCGAGGGCCGGGGCGTGGCAGTCATGGGGGCCATCGTAGGGGCGCCGCGGACCCCCTTGGGCCCCCAGGTCGAGTCGTCGAAGTCCCTCCCGGTCGGTGGGGCTCGGCACGCACGCTCGCCGACTCTGACGACGCTACCTAGAAGTGGCCCACCCCCAGGACGTACACCACCACCAGCATGGCGAGGCCGAGCACCACGGTCAGCCGCCGGATCATCGCCTGCGCGTCGCGCATGTCCTTGGGCGGCTCGTTCTTCGGGTCGGACCAGAGCATGCTCCGATCCTGACCCCGGGAACGGGTGGGGCGCCTGAGTACGGGTACTCAGGCGCCACCGTCCGTTCCCGTCATCTTTCGCCCTGGCCCACGGCTCGGCGCCGGAGGCCGCTTAACCCGGCCAGTACGTACGGCCCCACGCCCGCGGACCCGGCTGCGGCAGCCGCCGCCGTGCCACCCGGGCCGGCGTCGACCACTCGTCCGCGACCGGCGGGGCGCCCGACGGTGCCGAGGCCAGCACCGCCGCGCGCGCTTGGACCACCGCCAGTGCGGCGGCCAGCTCCTCCGGGGTCGGGTTGCCCTTGACGACCTTGATCACCACAGAGACCTCCTGGAGGGGCTAGAGGGGGATGTTGCCGTGCTTCTTCGGCGGCAGGGACTCCCGCTTGGTGCGCAGCTGCCGCAGTCCCTTCACCACGTGCGCCCGGGTCTCGGACGGCATGGTCACCGCGTCGATGTAACCGCGCTCGGCGGCCGTGTACGGGTTCAGCAGCGCGTCCTCGTACTCGGTGATGAGCCGGGCCCGGGTCTCCTCCACATTCTCCGCCTCGGCGATGGTGCGCCGGTGCAGGATGTTCACCGCGCCCTGCGCGCCCATGACGGCGATCTGCGCGGTCGGCCAGGCCAGGTTCAGGTCCGCACCGAGGTGCTTGGACCCCATGACGTCGTACGCGCCGCCGAACGCCTTGCGGGTGATGACGGTGATCAGGGGAACGGTGGCCTCGGCGTACGCGTAGATCAGCTTCGCGCCGCGCCGGATGATTCCGTTGTACTCCTGGTCCGTGCCCGGCAGGAAGCCCGGAACGTCGACGAAGGTCAGCACCGGGATGTTGAAGGCGTCGCAGGTCCGCACGAACCGCGCCGCCTTCTCGGAGGCGTCGATGTCCAGACAGCCGGCGAACTGCATCGGCTGGTTGGCGACGATGCCCACCGGGTGGCCCTCGACCCGGCCGAAACCGGTCAGGATGTTCGGTGCGAAGAGCGCCTGCGTCTCCAGGAACTCCGCGTCGTCCAGCACGTGCTCGATCACGGTGTGCATGTCGTACGGCTGGTTGGCGCTGTCCGGGATCAGCACGTCGAGCTCGCGGTCGGCGTCGGAGACCTCGGTGTCCGCCTCCTCCGGGAAGGCCGGCGGCTCGGAGAGGTTGTTCGACGGCAGGTACGCGAGGAGCGACTTCACGTACTCGATGGCGTCCTTCTCGTCGCCCGCCATGTGGTGCGCGACGCCGGACGTGCTGTTGTGCGTGCGCGCCCCGCCCAGCTCCTCGAAGCCGACGTCCTCGCCGGTGACCGTCTTGATGACGTCCGGGCCGGTGATGAACATGTGCGAGGTCTGGTCGACCATGACCGTGAAGTCGGTGATGGCCGGGGAGTACACGGCGCCGCCCGCGCAGGGCCCGACGATCAGGCTGATCTGCGGGATCACGCCCGAGGCGTGGACGTTGCGGCGGAAGATCTCGCCGTACATGCCCAGCGCGCTGACGCCCTCCTGGATGCGGGCGCCACCGGAGTCGTTGATGCCGACGAGCGGACAGCCGGTCTTCAGCGCGAAGTCCATGACCTTCATGATCTTCTGACCGTAGGTCTCGCCGAGGGCCCCGCCGAAGACGGTGAAGTCCTGCGAGAACACGGCGACGGGACGGCCGTCCACCGTGCCGTAGCCGGTGACGACGCCGTCGCCGTAGGGACGGGTCTTCTCCAGCCCGAAGCTGGTGGAGCGGTGGCGGGCGAACTCGTCCAGCTCGACGAAGGAACCCTCGTCCAGCAGCAGGGCTACCCGCTCACGCGCCGTCAGCTTGCCCTTGGCGTGCTGCTTCTCCACGGCACGCGCGGACCCGGCGTGGGTGGCCTCGTCGATGCGGCGCTGCAGATCCGCGATCTTGCCCGCGGTGGTGTGCATGTCGATCGGCTCTGACGGATGTGACATCGGGGTCGCGGCTCCCTGCGTGGTGTCAACTGCCTGGTCAATTGATTGACTACTGCTGGCTACTGGTGCGTAGCGTATCGGTGGGCATGGCGCTCGGCAGTGCGGCGTTTGACACACCTAACCTGGCTTGCATGACGCCATCAGATGCCTCAGCAGGTGCCTCCGCCGGTCGCTGGTCCAGCCTGGACCGTCCGCCCCTCAACGCCGCCGCGCTCCAGCGGGCCCTCGTCACCGGCGACGGGCTGTGGAGCTCCCTGGAGGTGGTCGCCTCCACCGGGTCCACCAACACCGACCTCGCCGCCCGGGCGCCGCAGCTGCCCGAGGGGGCCGTGCTCGTCGCCGAGGAGCAGCGCGCGGGACGCGGCCGGCTCGACCGGAGCTGGGTCGCGCCGGCCCGGTCCGGGCTGTTCTTCTCCGTCCTGCTCAAGCCGGGCGACGCGGTGCCGCAGGAGCGGTGGGGGTGGCTGACCCTGCTGGCCGGGGTGGCCACCGCGACCGGGCTGTCCCGGGCGGCGGGCGTGGACGCCGCCCTCAAATGGCCCAACGACCTGCTGGTCAGTGTGGACGGGGAGGAGCGCAAGACCGGCGGCATCCTCGCCGAGCGGGTGGAGGACGGCGTGGTCATCGGGATCGGGCTCAACGTCAGCCTGACCGAGGACGAGCTGCCGGTGCCGACCGCGGGATCGCTGGCGCTGGCCAAGGCCTCCGTGACCGACCGTGAGCCGCTGCTGAAGGCCGTACTGCGCTCCCTGGAGGAGTGGTACGGGAACTGGCGCGCGTCGGGCGGCGACCCTGCGGCCAGCGGCCTCCAGGAGACGTACGCGGCGGGCTGCGCCACCCTCGGCCGGCACGTCCGCGCGGAGCTCCCGGGCGGGCGCACCCTCACCGGAACGGCCGAAGCGGTCGACTCCGATGGGCGCCTGGTCATCCGTACGGCCGAGGGACAGCACGAGGCCGTGGGCGCAGGGGACGTGGTCCACCTGCGTTCCGTGCACTGACGCGGCGCGGGCGCCGCGTGCGGCGCCCGCTGTCGCGGGTGCGACCGGGACCCCGCTCCCCGCCCGAGGGAGGGGCGGGAAGGCGGGGAGGGGGAGTGAGCTACGGCACACCTGCCGTATGGTTTAGGCGATCCCGGTGCTCATGGTGATCAACCGGTTCGGCAGGGCAGTGCGCACGGAATGGACAGGAGGCGGCCCTTGACCGTCGACGACCCTACGTCCGGCGCGTCCGCCGGCGCCGGGGGCTCCGCGTCCGGCCCGGTCACCCCGATCGGCCGCGACCAGCACACCCCGCACCACGAGGTCGATCACACGGCCCAGCCCACGGCGGATCCGCTCGCCATCCGGCTCGAGCAGCTGATCCTCGGTGCCGAGCGCCGCTACACCCCGTTCCAGGCCGCCCGTAGCGCCGGCGTGTCCATGGAGCTGGCCTCCCGCTTCTGGCGGGCCATGGGCTTCGCCGACATCGGGCAGGCCAAGGCGCTGACCGAGGCTGACGTGCTGGCCCTGCGCCGGCTCGCCGGTCTGGTGGAGGCCGGGCTGCTGTCCGAGCCGATGGCGGTGCAGGTGGCGCGGTCCACCGGCCAGACCACGGCCCGGCTGGCCGAGTGGCAGATCGACTCCTTCCTGGAAGGGCTGACGGAGCCGCCGGAGCCGGGGATGACCCGTACGGAGGTCACGTACCCCCTGGTGGAGCTGCTGCTGCCCGAGCTGGAGGAGTTCCTCGTCTACGTGTGGCGACGCCAGCTGGCGGCCGCCACCGGGCGCGTGGTGCAGGTGGCGGACGACGACGAGATGGTCGACCGGCGCCTCGCGGTGGGCTTCGCCGACCTGGTGGGCTTCACCCGCCTCACGCGGCGGCTGGAGGAGGAGGAGCTCGGCGAGCTGGTCGAGTCCTTCGAGACGACCGCGGCGGACCTGGTGGCCGCGCACGGCGGCCGGCTGATCAAGACGCTCGGTGACGAGGTGCTGTACTGCGCCGACGACGCGGGCACGGCCGCGGAGATCGCCCTGCGGCTCATCGAGACGATGGAGCTCGACCCGCAGATGCCCGAGCTGCGGGTCGGCATCGCCTTCGGCACCGTGACGACCCGGATGGGCGACGTCTTCGGGACCACGGTGAACCTGGCGAGCCGGCTGACGTCCATAGCGCCGAAGGACGCGGTGCTGGTGGACGGCGCGATGGCCGAGGAGCTGGCCCGGACCGGGGCCGCGCCGGTGTCGGAGAAGGAGGCGGAGGCCGAGCCCGACGACCGCGCGGCGTACCGCTTCGCCCTGCAGCCGATGTGGCAGCGGCCGGTGCGCGGGCTGGGTGTCGTGGAGCCCTGGTCGCTGACCCGCCGAAAGCCCAGGAACCCGGCCTGACCCGCCCGGGGACCTGGCCTGACGCGCCCGGGAAGCCGGCCTGATCCGCCTGGCAAGCCGGCCCGATCGGCGTCGCCGCCGGAAACCACCCCCGGGAACCCCGCCCGTCACGCCCCGGGTCCGTCGCCTACGGGCCCAGGGCACAACCGCGCCCCGCGGCCTTGACCCGATGGCCTCCCGGCGCACTAGAGTGCGGTGATAACGGTCGTTAACCGGGAGGGTCGAAGGCATGTCTGAGCAGCGCTTCGGAGAGTTCGTCGCGGTACGTCGGGAAGGCGACGGGCACGTCGCGGAACTGGTGATGGACCGCCCCAAGGCGATGAACGCGGTGTCGACGGAGATGGCCCGGTCCCTCGGCGCGGCGTGCGCGGCGCTCGCGGCGGACCCTTCGGTGCGGGTGGTCGTGCTCTCCTCCACGGCGGAGCGCGCCTTCTGCGTCGGGGCGGACCTCAAGGAGCGCAACTCCCTGTCGGACGCCGAGCTGGTACGGCAGCGGCCGACCACCCGGGGGGCCTACGGCGGAGTGATGGAGCTGCCGATGCCGACGGTCGCGGCCGTACACGGCTTCGCGCTGGGCGGCGGCTTCGAGCTGGCCCTGGCCTGCGATGTGATCGTCGCCGACGACACCGCCGTGGTCGGCCTGCCCGAGGTGTCGGTGGGCGTGATCCCGGGCGGCGGGGGTACGCAGCTGCTGCCGCGCCGGGTGGGTGCGGCGCGGGCGGCCGAGCTGATCTTCACGGCGCGCCGGGTGGAGGCGGCCGAGGCGCTGTCCCTGGGTCTGGTCGACTCGGTGGTCGTGGCCGGTCAGGCCAGGGCCGAGGCGCTGGCCCTGGCGTCGCGGATGGCGGCGAACTCCCCGGTGGGTCTGCGGGCGGCCAAGCGGGCGCTGCGGCTGGGGCACGGGATGGACCTGTCGGCCGGTCTGGAGATCGAGGACGCGGCCTGGCGGACGGTGGCCTTCTCGGGCGACCGGGCGGAGGGCGTGGCCGCGTTCAACGAGAAGCGCACGCCGAACTGGCCGGGCGAGTAGGACGTCCCGCTCCGGCTCGGCTCCGGCTCCCACGGGGCGGCCGGTCACCATTGGCGATCTTGCCGGTACTGAAAGTCGCGCCAATTATCTCTAAATCGGACAAAAGTCCCTAACCTGGGGTGATGGGAGTTGACGGGCGGCTGCGAGCCGTGGTGGGCCTCGCGCAGGCGATGGCCGCGGCGTGCGTGCCGCGGGACAGTGTGCGGGCGGCCGCGCGGGGTGCCCGCCTGGCGCTGGACGGATCGTTCGCCGCCATTTCCGCCTGGGAGCGGGAGCGCGGGCGCCTGCGGGTGCTCGTGAACGAGGGCGAGCGGCGGGCCGGGGAGGAGGAGTTCCCCGAGGACGAGTCCTATCCCGTGCACGACTTCCCCGAGATCACCGAGTTCCTGCACGAGCGGTGGGTGGGCGGCGGCGGCCCGCACGCGTGGGTCGAGAGCGCCGTCGGCGACCGGCCGGGCCGGCGCGGGGCGGCCCTGCGCCGACGCGGTCGCGGGACCTGCGTGGTCGCACCGATCGTGCTCAGCGGGCGGGCCTGGGGCGAGCTGTACGTCGCCCGCGACGAGGGGCTGCCCGATTTCGACGAGGACGACGCCGAGTTCGCCACCGTGCTCGGCGCCGTGGTCGCGGCCGGCCTCGCGCAGAACGAGCGCCTGGAGGAGGCCCGGCGGCTCGCCTTCACCGACCCGCTGACCGGGCTGGCGAACCGGCGGGCGGTCGACATGCGGCTCGACGAGGCCCTGGAGGAGCACCGGCGGACCGGGGTGGTGGTCAGCCTCGTCGTCTGCGACCTGAACGGGCTGAAGAAGGTCAACGACACCCTCGGTCACGCCATGGGCGACCGGCTGCTGGAGCGCTTCGGGTCGGTCCTGAGCCTGTGCGGGGCCATGCTGCCCGGCGCCCTCGTGGCGCGCCTCGGCGGTGACGAGTTCTGCCTGGTGGGGGTCGGGTCGACGGCGGACGAGGTGGTACGGGTCAGCGAGGAGGTGTGCGCCCGGGCCGCCGGGCTGGAGCTGGGTGAGGGCGTGGCCTGCGGGGTGGCCTCCACGGGGGACCCGATCGGGCCGGTGAAGTCCTCCCGGCGGCTGTTCCGGCTGGCGGACGCCGCCCAGTACAAGGCCAAGGCCGCGCGCTCGCCCGAGCCGGTGGTGGCGGGGCGGGACACCGCGGTGGTCCGGCTCGCGGACGCCGCCGCGCAGGAGGCTCCGGGGGAGCGGCGCCGCTTCCGGGGGCGCCGGTGACCGTTGGCGCGCCGGCCTGGAGCGTAAGGGGTACACCTGCGGCGCGATCGTGACAGCGCCAGCTAGTGACAGGTAGCGATTCAATCCGTAGGGTGCTGAATATGGATATGCACACTGTCGTGGTGGGGACGTCCGGGACCACTGCCGAGGACGTCATCGCCGTTGCCCGCGGCAACGCACGGGTCGAGCTGTCCGGCGAGGCGCTCGACGCCCTGGCCCGCGCCCGCGAGATCGTGGACGCCCTCGCCGCCAAGCCCGAGCCCGTCTACGGGGTGTCCACCGGGTTCGGCGCCCTCGCCTCCCGGCACATCAGTCCCGAGCTGCGCGCCCAGCTCCAGCGCAACATCGTCCGCTCGCACGCCGCCGGCATGGGCCCGCGCGTCGAGCGGGAGGTGGTCCGCGCGCTGATGTTCCTCCGGCTCAAGACCGTCGCCTCCGGGCACACCGGCGTACGGCCCTCCGTCGCCCAGACCATGGCCGACGTGCTGAACGCCGGGATCACCCCCGTCGTCCACGAGTACGGCTCCCTCGGCTGCTCCGGCGACCTCGCCCCGCTCTCCCACTGCGCGCTCGCGCTCATGGGCGAGGGTGACGCAGAGGGTCCCGACGGAACCGTCCGCCCCGCCGGAGAGCTGCTCGCCGAGGCCGGGATCACCCCCGTCGAGCTCCGCGAGAAGGAGGGCCTCGCCCTCCTCAACGGCACCGACGGCATGCTCGGCATGCTGGTCATGGCCCTCGCCGACCTCGGGAAGCTCTACACCTCGGCCGACATCACCGCCGCCCTCACCCTGGAGGCGCTGCTCGGCACCGAGAAGGTCCTCCAGCCCGAGCTGCACGCCATCCGCCCGCACCCCGGCCAGGGCGCCTCCGCCGCCAACATGGCCGCCGTGCTGAACGGCTCCGGGCTGACCGGGCACTTCCAGGAGGAGTCCGCCCCGCGCGTCCAGGACGCCTACTCCGTGCGCTGCGCCCCGCAGGTCGCCGGCGCCGGCCGCGACACGATGGCGCACGCCGCCCTGGTGGCCTCGCGGGAGCTGGCCGCCGCCGTCGACAACCCGGTGGTGCTGCCCGACGGGCGCGTGGAGTCCAACGGCAACTTCCACGGGGCCCCGGTCGCCTATGTGCTGGACTTCCTCGCCATCGCGGCCGCCGACCTCGGCTCCATCGCCGAACGGCGCACCGACCGGCTGCTCGACAAGAACCGCTCGCACGGCCTGCCGCCGTTCCTCGCGGACGACGCCGGCGTCGACTCGGGCCTGATGATCGCCCAGTACACGCAGGCCGCCCTGGTCAGCGAGATGAAGCGGCTCGCGGTGCCGGCCTCGGCCGACTCGATCCCCTCCTCCGCCATGCAGGAGGACCACGTCTCGATGGGCTGGTCGGCCGCGCGCAAGCTGCGTACCGCCGTCGACAACCTGACGCGGATCATCGCCATCGAGCTGTACGCGGCCACCCGCGCGATCGAGCTGCGCCACGGGCTCACCCCCGCCCCGGCCAGCCGGGCTGCGATCGCGGCGGCCCGTGCGGCGGGTGTGCAGGGTCCCGGGCCGGATCGTTTCCTCGCCCCCGACCTGGCCGCCGCCGACGCGTTCATTCGTACGGGTGGCCTGGTCGCCGCGGTGGAGCCGGTGACGGGCCCGCTCGCCTGACGGCGGGCACGGTGTACGCGAAGGGCCGCCCGGGATCGGATCCCGGGCGGCCCTTCGCCGCGTGCGGAGGCTCCCGCCGGGCGCTTGCAGGCAGCGCCAGGGGGCTGGGGCGCTTACAGGGAGTGTGAGCGGCGGACGGAGAAGACCACGAAGCCTGCCCCGAGGCCGAGGCACAGCGTGCCGCCCAGCAGATAGGGCGTGGTGTCGACGGAGCCGGTGTCGGCGAGTGCGAGGGTCTGCGCCCGCGCGGCCGGTGTGCCGGCCGTCCCCGGGCCGCCGGTGCCGTCGGTGGCAGGGCCCGCGGGGTTCGCGCCCGTGGGCGCACCGGAACGACTCTCCTCGGCCCCTGGTGAGGTGGCGCCCGCCGAGGGCACGAACCACAGGGCGGCGAGCAGGGTGGTCGCTCCGAGAGCGGTGAGCAGCGGTCGGCGTGCGGACACGGTGCGATCCCCCTTGTGGCAGCAGCGAATTGGCCGTGTGCGGTGATGCTACGGAAAGGGGCGGGTCGTGGGAAAGTCAGGGCTTCCGCGGGCTTACTCTCCGTCGTATGAACCCTTCTGAGACATCACGATACGTACGGCTTCGAGTGGATTTGGTCCTGGAGGTGCCGGACGTCCAGGCACTCACAGGAGCCGCGCTCGACCACATCAAGGCCGACGAGTTCATGCCGGACGAGGAGCGCGGCCACGCCGAGTCCGCCGTCCGGGAGGACGAGTCGGAGGCCCTCGCCTACCTGGTCGACCCCACCGACCTGGTCGCCGAGATCCCGGGCGTGGAGCTCGCACAGGCCTCCTGGAGCAGCGAACCCGTCGAATACGACCCCGAGTCGATGGAGTGGGACCTCGACGAGGAAGATGGGGACTTCGACGAAGAACCCGACAACGCCTGACCGTGTGGTTGCCCACATCCGAACGGAATGTGGAACCGGCCGGCGCCGTTAACGCGTTGTCAGGACGAGGCAGGGGGCTGCGTCCCCCTGCCCGGCCAACCCCGGGACGGCAGCCCCGGGCTTCCGGCAACGATGGAGTGGCGTGTGAGGACGGACAGCAAGCGGCGGAGAAGGTCCCTGGTGGCCATATCCGCCGTGCTCGGCGGTGTACTGATGCTCTCGGCGTGCAGCGACGGGGACGACGCGAAGCCGAAGGGCAACGGCGAGGCCAGCAAGTCCCAGGCGGAGGTCGACGCGGCGGCGGCCAAGGACACCTCGAAGGCGAAGATAACCATCACGCCGAAGGACGGCGCCACGAACGTCGGCCTCAACGACGCGGCGAACGTCGCCGTCAGTGACGGCACGCTCACCCAGGTCGAGCTGAAGACCAGCGAGGGCACGGCCGTGGCCGGCAAGATCGCCGCCGACGGCAAGAGCTGGAAGCCCGACGCCGCGCTGAAGCGCTCCACGAAGTACGCCCTGGCGGCGACGGCCAAGGACGCGGACGGCCGCGAGGCGCACGAGAACGCCTCCTTCACCACCGTCTCCCCCGAGAACAGCTTCGTGGCCTCCTTCGTCCCGGAGGAGGGTCAGACGGTCGGCGTGGGCATGCCGGTCTCGATCACCTTCAACAAGCCGATCAAGGACAAGAAGGCCGTCCAGGCGGGGATCTCGGTCTCCTCCAGCAGCGGCCAGGAGGTCGTCGGCCACTGGTTCAGCGCCCAGCGCCTCGACTTCCGCCCGGAGCAGTACTGGCAGGCGAACTCCACCGTCACGCTGAAGCTGGCGCTGGAGGGTGTCCAGGGCGCTCCCGGCGTCCAGGGCGTCCAGAGCAAGACCGTCACCTTCAAGATCGGCCGCAGCCAGGTCTCCACGGTCGACGTGAAGACGAAGAAGATGACGGTCACCCGTGACGGCGCGGTCCTCAAGACCATCCCGATCTCGGCGGGCGCCCCGGAGAACCCGACGTACAACGGTCAGATGGTGATCTCCGAGAAGTTCAAGGAGACCCGGATGGACGGCGCCACCGTCGGCTTCAAGAACGAAGAGGGCAAGGGCGAGTACGACATCAAGGACGTGCCGCACGCCATGCGGCTGTCCACCTCCGGCACCTTCATCCACGGCAACTACTGGGGATCGGACTCGGTCTTCGGCAGCGTGAACACCAGCCACGGCTGTGTCGGTCTGAACGACGCCAAGGGTGCGAACGACCCGAACCAGCCCGGCGCGTGGTTCTTCGACAACTC
Organism: Streptomyces sp. NPDC054849; assembly: GCF_053610945.1. Classification (NCBI taxonomy): domain Bacteria; kingdom Bacillati; phylum Actinomycetota; class Actinomycetes; order Kitasatosporales; family Streptomycetaceae; genus Streptomyces; species Streptomyces sp. NPDC054849. The sequence goes on along the minus strand of NZ_JBSGZI010000002.1, from coordinate 88,148 downwards.
GCTCATCGGCGACGTGGTCACCGTGGTCAACTCCCCGGACAAGACCATCAAGCCCGACAACGGCCTCAACGGCTGGAACATGAGCTGGGCGGAGTGGAAGGCCGGCACGGCCTGACACCGCGGGTGAACGGACGGCCCGTGTGAATCAAGGGCGGCGGACGGCGGGGAGCCACTACGGGCTCCCCGCCGTCCGTGTTCCGGCACCTGTCCGGCGGGGCCGCCAGAGGTGGCCGAAAAGCGCTGAGCGGTGCGTCCGGGGCCCGTCTAGGGTCGTGGACATGATGATCCACTCCCTCGATGTGCCCCCCTCCGACACCGAGGTGGACGCCTGGCTGGCGGTCCTGACGGCCGCAGGCGCCGCCGACCTGCCGCAGCTGCCCGCACCGTCCCGCACGGAGGTCGCCGGACGGCTGTGCGTCACGCCGGCACGCGGCCGGCCCCTGCTCTGGGCGGCGCAGGAGGGTGCGGGCGTGGCGGGCCTGCTCCTGTTCACGGAGGAGGGCAACACGCACACCGCGTTCCTGGACGTCCTGGCCGTACGTCCCGAGGCGCGGCGGCGGGGCGTGGGCACCGCCCTGTGGGAGCGGGTCCGCGAGGAACTGCTCGCACAGGACCGGACCTCGGTCGCGACGATGGTGGACCTCGGCGGCCCCGGGCAGGCCTTCGCGGAGTCGCTCGGCTTCGAGAACGTCCTGCCGATGGCCTGGTACGCACAGGAACTCTCCGCCGACGGGACCGGGCAGGCCGCTCCGGCCACACCCGGCTACGAACTCCTCACCTGGCACGGCCTGGTCCCCGACGCCTGGGCGCCGGCCGCCGCCGCGGCCCACGGGGCCATGGAGGACGCGCCGACCGGCGACATGGACGAGCGGATCCAGACCTGGACGGCCGAGCGGCTGCACACCCTCCAGCAGCTGGTCCTCGACCGGGGTGGCGAGATGATCACCGTCGCGGCCGTGACCCCGGAGGGCGAGGTCGCCGCGTACACGGAGATCGTCCTGCCGGATCCGGCGGGCACCGGCGCCCTCCAGTACGACACCGTGGTCGTCCCCGCCCACCGCGGCAACGGCCTCGGCCGGGCCGTCAAGCAGCACATGGCGGCGGAGGCCGTCGCACGCCACCCGCGGCTGCGCCGCATCACCACCACCGTGGCCGACGAGAACACCCCCATGCGGGCGGTGAACGCGTCCCTCGGCTACCGGCGGGAGCGCGACACGGCCATCTTCCAGCTCAAGCTGTAGCCGGGCCCGGGCCCGGGCCCGGCACCGGCCCCGGGACGCCGGCCGCCGCCGGGCGCGCGGGTGGTCGCTCCGGCGCGGGCGCAAGCGTCTGCACGGCCGGCGGCACGGCCGTCCGGGCGTCCCAGGAGGCCAGCAGGCGCAACGCGTCCGCCGAAGCGGAGCCCGGCGCCGCGTGGAAGGTGACCAGGGACTGCGCCGGGTCGTCCGGCAGCGTCAGCGTCTCGAAGGACAGGTGCATCTCCCCCACGAGCGGATGCCGCAGGTACTTCACCCCGTGCGTCTTGTCCGCGACCGTGTGCGCCGCCCACAGCCGCCGGAACTCCTCGTTCTTCACCGACAGCTCCCCGACCAGCGCCGACAGCTGCTCGTCGTCCGGGTGCTGACCCGCGTACACCCGCAGGTTGCTGACCACCTCGCACGCCCGGCACTCCCACTCCCCGTACAGCTCCGCCGTCGCCGGGTCCAGGAACACCAGCCGCACCAGGTTCCGTTCCGCGGGCGGCAGCGCCCCGAAGTCCCCGAAGAGCGCGGCCGCCAGCCGGTTCCAGCCGATGACGTCCTGCCGGTGCCCCACGAGGTAGGCCGGTACGCCGTCCATCGCGTCCATCAGCGTCCGCAGCTCCGGCCGCACCTGCTGCGGGCGCCGGCTCTGGCGGCGCCTGCGCGCCTTCGGCCGGGCCAGGTCCTCCAGGTGTGCCCGCTCGGTGCCGTCCAGCCGCAGGGCCCGCGCGATGGCGTCCAGCACCTCCGCCGACACGTTGTGCCCGCCGTTCTGCTCCAGACGCGTGTAGTAGGCGACCGACACCCCCGCCAGCTGCGCCAGTTCCTCGCGGCGCAGCCCGGGTACGCGCCGGCGGCGCCCGTAGTCCCGCAGGCCCACGTCCTCGGGGCGCAGCCGCGCGCGGCGGGAGCGGAGGAACTCGCCCAGGCAGGCTCGCTGATCAAGCTGGTCCATCCCGCCAGTATCGCCGGGCGGCGCGCCGCGGTGCGGGCGTGAGCCTGACCCCGTCAGGGGTAGGTTCGCCGGTCGTAGGCAGAACAGGGGGATGGGTGGAAGCCGGCCGGCCCGGCAAGGTGGGATCCACCGCAGACGTCCCGCTCGAGGAGCACCCCATGTCCGTCACGCAGGCCACGCAGGCCACGCAGGCCGCCCAGCAGGGCCACCCGGCTCCCCGGGCCGAGCACCAGGGCAGCCGGGCCACCCGGGTCGCCGCCTACGCCGCCCCCGCACCCCACGCCCCGCTGGCGCGCACCACCGTCCCGCGCCGTGCCGTCGGCGAGCACGACGTCCTCATCGAGATCAAGTACGCCGGCATCTGCCACTCCGACATCCACCAGGTCCGCGACGGCTGGGGCGAGGGCATCTACCCCATGGTCCCCGGCCACGAGATCGCCGGTGTCGTCCTCGAGGCCGGCGCGGGCGTCACCAGGTTCGCCGCCGGGGACCGGGTCGGCGTGGGCTGCTTCGTCGACTCCTGCCGGGAGTGCGCGTACTGCCTGCGCGGCCAGGAGCAGTACTGCACCCAGGGCATGACCGGCACCTACAACGCCCTCGACAGGAACGGCGAGCCCACGTACGGCGGGTACTCCACCCACATCGTCGTCGACGAGAACTACACCGTCCGCATCCCCGACGGCCTGGCCCTGGACGCCGCCGCCCCGCTGCTCTGCGCGGGCATCACCCTCTACTCCCCGCTCAAGCACTGGGGAGCCGGCCCCGGCACGAAGGTCGCGGTCGTCGGCCTCGGCGGCCTCGGCCACATCGGCGTGAAGATCGCGGTGGCTCTGGGAGCGGAGGTCACCGTCCTCTCCCAGACCCTCCGCAAGCGGGCGGACGGCCTGAAGCTCGGCGCCTCGCACTACCACGCGACGAGCGACACGGCCACGTTCGAGGAGCTGGCCGGCCGCTTCGACCTGATCCTGTCCACCGTCTCCGCCCCGCTCGGCCTCGACGCGTACCTGGCCCTGCTGAAGGTCGACGGCGCGCTGGTGAACGTCGGCGCCCCGGAGGAACCGGTCGCCCTCAACCTCTTCTCCGTCATCAACGGCCGCAGGACCCTCGCCGGGTCGATGATCGGCGGCATCGCCGAGACCCAGGAGATGCTGGACTTCTGCGCCGAGCACGGCCTGACCTCGGAGATCGAACTGATCAGTGCCGACCAGATCAACGAGGCGTACGAACGGGTACTGGCGAGCGACGTCCGCTACCGCTTCGTCATCGACGCGTCGACGATCTGACCGGGCGCCCGGCCGCAGCGCGGCGCCGGCCGGCGGACCGCGCAACGTGTACCTGGTCCGGGTCGTCCTCCCAGTGCCGGTCAGAGCCAGAGCCGGGACAGGCGGTCGGTCATTGCGCCGTGGCCACGCCGATCGGGCAGGAGACCCCCGTCCCGCCCGTGCCGCAGTAGCCGCCCGGGTTCTTGTCCAGGTACTGCTGGTGGTGGGCTTCCGCCGGCCAGAACGGGCGGTCCGTCGCCGGGAGGACGGCCGTGGTGATCCGGCCGTATCCCGAAGAGGTGAGGACCTGCTGGTAGGCCGTGCGGGAAGCCTCCGCCGTCGACTGCTGGGCGGGGGAGTGGGTGTAGAGCGCCGAGCGGTACTGGGTGCCGACGTCGTTGCCCTGGCGGAAGCCCTGGGTGGGGTCGTGGGACTCCCAGAACCGCTTGAGGAGCGCCGCGTACGAGACCTGGGAGGGGTCGAAGACCACGCGGACGACCTCGGTGTGGCCGGTCAGGCCCGAGCAGACCTCCTCGTAGGCCGGATTCTCGGTGAATCCGCCCTGGTAGCCGGCCAGCGTGGTCCACACGCCGGGGGACCGCCAGAACGTGCGCTCCGCGCCCCAGAAACATCCCAGCCCGAAGTCGGCCACTTCGAGGTGCGCGGGATACGGGCCGGACAACGGGGTGCCCAGCACCGTGTGGCGCTCGGGCACGGCGAAGAGCGGCTGCGCGCGGCCCGTCAGGGCCTCCTCGCGGGTGGGGAGCTCGGGCGTGCGACGGTACGAGAACATGCATTCCCTCCTTGTGGGAGGCACAACGGCGAGGGGCGAGCCGGGATTCCCCGGCCCGCCCCTTTCGCCGTACGTCTCAGAGGCCCGGCACGGCCACGCCCACCGCCCAGTCGCGGGCGTACAGGTACCGCCGCTTCGGCGATCCCGCGTAGGTCCACGGCAGGGCGCCGATGTACCCGTCGATGTGGCGGAACTGCTCGACCGCCTGCTCGTCGCGGTCCTGCCAGAACAGCAGGTAGGCCAGCATGTGCCGGATGCGCGCCGTCCCGGGGTGCTCGTCCCCGGCCGCCGCCAGGTCCAGCAGCGCCGCGTCCACCGCGGCGACGATCTCCGGCTCCTTGAAGTACGTCTCGGCCGCCAGGTCCTCCTCGTACGTCTCCTGCTCGAAGTACGCGATCAGCGGCAGCAGCGTCAGCAGGTCACCGGGCCTGCCGGCGGCCGCCGACTCCTGCGCGAACGCGAGCGCCAGCTCGTGCGAGCCGCGCCACTTCCGGCACCAGTACTGCAGGCCGGCGACGTGGGACCACAGCACCTTCGGGTCGCGCTTGACGACCTGGTCCCACAGCTCGCGGTACCGCTCGTGGGAGTAGCCGAGGCCCTGCCCGATGGGCTGTTCCACGATGTACGGGGTCGGGTCCGCGGGGTCGGCGAGACGCTGGGCCTCGTGCGCGATGCCCTGGGCCTTGACCAGCAGTTCGCGGAAGAGCCGGAACTGCTCCTGCGTGGTCCGGCTGCCCGACTGGCCCCCGCGTACGTTCCACGCCACCATGACCGCGGTGTCGGCGTCCACCAAAGCCGCCGTCGGGTCCGAGGGCCGCGCCGCCCGCCAGGCCAGCAGCCAGGCGTCGTCCTCGGCGGCCGCCAGGGCCAGCGGGCGGACCCGCTCCATGCGCTCGTGCCAGTCCTGCCCGGCCGCCGCGATGTAGGCGGCAGCGGCCTCCCAGTCGCCCGACCGGACGGCCTCCAGGACGACGGTCCGCTCCGGCGGCACCGGCGCGGGGTTCTCGGTGTCGAGGTCCTCCTCCGCCACGAAGCCCAGCGCGACGACCGCCGCCGCCTTCTCGGCCTCCTGCCCGGCCTCGACGGCTTCCGTACCGGCGTTGAGCGTCCCGATCTCCGCCTCCAGCCGCTTCGCCTTGCGGATGAAGTAGACGCCGCGCAGGAACTTGAAGGCGCCGAACAGCAGCACGGCTCCGAGGATGTAGAGGCCGATCACGGGGCAAGCACCAGCTTTCGCAGGGATTCGGTGTCGGGCAGGTCGGCGACCGCCGCGTCCAGGGCCAGGTCCAGCCGGTCCTCGAAGCCGTCCGCCGGGTAGCGCAGGGCGGCCGAGTCGGACCAGGACAGCTCCCAGCGGGCGGCGCCGCGCGCCGTCAGCTCGACGGTGACCAGCTGGTTCAGCGCCCGCCGGACGACCGGGCGGGCGAACTCGCGGGCCGCGCGGCCGGTGGCGGCCGCGGCCTGCTCGGACTTCGGGAAGCGCTCCGCGATGCGCCAGCGCACGGCCGGCTCGGCGTCGATCGCGTCGAGCAGGGCGGCGAGGCCGGGCCCGGCGCCCTCGGCGGCGAAGACCTCGCCGATCTCCTCCGCGCCCTGGCCGACGTACGCGGTCATCGACTCGTGGACGAGGTCCTCCCAGTCCACCCGCTTGAGGGCGAGGGCCTCCGGGGTGAGGACGACCTGCTCCAGTGCGGCGAGCGCCGCGTCCGCGTCGGCCAGCAGTTCCAGGGCCGGGCGGGCCGCCTGCCCGGCGCGGCCGTCGTCGGGCAGGGCCTCGATGCGCGCCACGCGCTCGGCGAGCGCGGGGTGGGAGTCGTACGGGGAGGTGGGCTCGGTCGAGAGGTTGCGGCGCAGGTCCTCCAGGTCGGCCGACCGGGCGTCCAGGAGCCGGCGCAGGCCGCCGAGGACCTCGCCGGGGCGGGGCAGAAGGCCGGCGTCGACGCCGAGGGTGGCGTACGAGCTCATGTAGAAGTCGTGCGCGGAGTCGAGGGCGTTCAGCTCGCGCAGTGCGGAGGCGGCGGAGTCGCGGCCTGCGACCCGGACCGAGGCGAGGTCGGCGGCGAGTTCCTGGCGGCGGGCGGCGGAGCGGGTCGCGCGCATGTAGAAGTTGCCGTAGGCCATGTAGATCTTGGCCATGGCGCGGTACATCGCGCCCTCGCCCGTGGTGTCGACGCCCTTGGCCTTCTTGCCCTTGGCGATCCGCTTCTCGTCCTTCTTCTCCTGCTTCGCGCGCTCCTTGGCGACCTTGCCGTCGGCGCGCTCGTGGAAGTACCCGATGGTGCGGATCAGTTGGGCGCGGCCCCGGGCGATCAGCGGCGTGAGGCGGGTGTCGAAGTTGGCGTAGTGGCCCATCTCGTGGGCGAGCACGGCGCGCAGCTGCATCTCGTCCAGGCCCGTCATCAGCGGCACACCGAGGTAGAGGCGACGGGTTCCGGGCCGCAGGCCCAGCAGCCGCGCGTCCTCGGCGACGGCCGCGTTCACCTCGTCGATCAGCACGATCTCGTCGGGGGCGCGGGTGCCGACCTGCTGCGCGATGTCGCGCACGGTCTCCCACAGCAGGGGCTCCTGCGCCTCGGTGACGGTGACGCCGGGCAGCGGCTCGCCCTTGGGCGTGCGCAGCATGAACAGTCCGCGCACGATCGGGACGGCGAGGACGACGGAGACGATGACGAGCTTGAAGACGATCGGACCGTGCAGCCAGGTCGCGAGCGCGTAGTCGGCGCCCGCGAGGGCGGCCAGCAGGATGACGCCGAGCAGGTAGAAGCCGGCGAGCAGGACGAGGGCGCGCAAGGCGCGCAGTGAAGCGCCCATATGGACAGATCCCCCCACGGGATGAAAGCGGTGCTGGAGTGCGTGGCGGGAATCGAAAGGCCGCCGCCTGCCGCATCATGCGGCCCGGCAGTCACTTACAGCAACTTTATTGGCCAGGGATTCTCCCTGGTCGCCGGGGACCCCGCCGGGCGGTCCCCCGGACGACTGCCGCGCGCCGACGGCGAAGCTCCGAGACGTCCCGGCAGGCCGTGCGAACCGCCCGCCACCCGCCGGCAGATCGCCGAGGGGACCGCCGTGCCCCGGGCCGGGTCGGCGTGGGGGACCGCGTGTGCCGGGCGGGTGCCGTGGGGGAGTGCCGTGTGGCGGGCTGGTCGCCGTGGGGGACCGCCGTGTGCCGGGCCCGTCGCCGTGGGGTGGGGACACTCCGGGGCGTCCCCGCAGGTCGAGCGAACCCACCGCCGGGCCACGGGCCGGTCCCGCTCAGGGTTCGCGAGCCGAGGAGACGTCCCGGAGGGGCACCACCCCACCCCGAAGCCCTGGCGGCCGCACCCCGACACCGCCCGCGCCGAGCCCAACCCGCCAACCCGGCCGGGCGGGCCACCGCCGACCCGCCAACCCGCCCGGAGGGCCACCGCCGCCCCCCCCCGGGCGCGCTACCACCGAGCCCAACCTGCAAACCCGCCCGGAGGGCCACCGCCAGGGGCTACCCGGGGAGCGTCGCCGGCGACCCGCCGTTCGCCTCGTACCCCGCCACCGCCAGCGCCCGGTACACCGCGTACTGCGCCGCCGGGTCCGCCGCGGCCGACCACGGCAGCGCGCCCACGTACCCGTCCACGTGCCGCACCTGCTCCATCGCCTCCGCCCAACGCTCCATGTTGACCAGGAACATCAGCAGCAGGTGCCGCACGTGTGCCAGCATCGGGTCGTCCTGCCGCGCCGTGTGCACCGCGTACAGCGCACCCTCCACCGCCCGCGTCACCGCCTGGCTCTGGAAGAAGCCGCTGCTCAGAATCACGTCCGGCAGGTTCTCGTACAGAGAGAACAGCGGCAGCGCCGCCAGCAGCGAGCCCTGCGGGGCACGCGCCGCGGCCGCGTGCGAGAAGGCGTCCGCCTTCTCCCGCGAGCCGTGCCACTTCGCGCACCAGTAGTGCAGCGCGGCCAGATGCGCGCCCATGTGCTCCGGAGCCCGGTCGATGACCTTCGCCCACAGCTCGTCGAACTCCGCCTCCGAGTACGCCAGACCCCGCGCGATCGCCAGCTCCGTGATGTACGGGACCGGGTCACCCGGTGACAGCAGCGCGGCCTTGCGGCACGCGTCCCGGGCCTCCTCCAGGATGATCCGGTGATCGGCGGACCCGACCCCGCCCGAGTGCCGCCACGCCTGCTGCACCAACAGCTCCGCGTGCACCTGCGCGCCGCCCGCGTCCTTCTCCGCCTCCAGCCGCCAGGCCTTCAGCCACTGCGCGCCCGCACCCGGCTGCGCGACGAGCTCCAGCGCCGCCGCCCCGCCGAAGGCCTGTACGCGCTGCCAGCGCCGCTCGCCCTCCCGCGGGGTCCCGGCGAGCAGCTGCGAGGCCGCCTGCCACTGGCCGGTGCGCTGCACGTTGTCGAGGGCGTCCATCAGGTCCTGGTCGGGCCCGGGGATGCGGATGTCGAGCTCCTCCTGCCGGTCGAATCCGTAGTTCGCCGGGTCGGCGGCGTCAGGGCTGCCCGGGGCGACCAGACGGACACCGCCGCGCCTGCGCCGGATGTACGGACCGACGATGAACACGATCATGAGCATCGCGAACACGAACCACAGAATCTCCATGCCTCCAGCGAACCAGACCGAGGGGCTGACAGGCCAATAGGGTGGCGGACCCGGTGCGGGCATAGCATCTGCCCATGAGCGACGACAGCCACGAGCACCAGAGCTTCGAGACCCGCGCGATCCACGCGGGCAATACCGCTGACCCGCTGACCGGCGCGGTCGTCCCCCCGATCTATCAGGTGTCCACCTACAAGCAGGACGGCGTCGGAGGCCTCCGCGGCGGTTACGAGTACAGCCGCAGCGCCAACCCGACCCGTACCGCGCTGGAGGAGAACCTCGCGGCGCTGGAGGGCGGCCGGCGCGGCCTCGCCTTCGCGTCCGGCCTCGCCGCCGAGGACTGCCTGCTGCGTACGCTGCTCTCCCCGGGCGACCACGTGGTCATCCCGAACGACGCGTACGGCGGCACCTTCCGCCTCTTCGCGAAGGTCGTCTCCCGCTGGGGTGTGGAGTGGTCGGTGGCCGACACCTCCGACGCGGATTCCGTACGCGCGGCCCTCACCCCGAAGACGAAGGTCATCTGGGTCGAGACCCCCTCCAACCCGCTGCTCGGCATCACCGACATCGCCGTCGTCGCCGACATCGCGCGGTCGGCCGGCGCCAAGCTGGTCGTGGACAACACCTTCGCGTCGCCGTACCTCCAGCAGCCCCTGGCGCTGGGCGCGGACGTGGTGGTGCACTCGCTGACCAAGTACATGGGCGGGCACTCCGACGTGGTCGGCGGGGCGCTCGTCACCGCGGACGCGGCGCTGGGCGAGGAGCTGGCCTACCACCAGAACGCGATGGGCGCGGTGGCCGGGCCGTTCGACTCGTGGGTCGTGCTGCGGGGCATCAAGACCCTGGCCGTGCGCATGGACCGGCACGCGGAGAACGCGGCCAGGATCGTCGAGGTGCTCAAGCGCCACCCGAAGGTCACCAAGGTCCTCTACCCGGGCCTGCCCGAGCACCCGGGACACGAGGTCGCCGCCAAGCAGATGCGCAACTTCGGTGGCATGGTCTCCTTCCAGGTCGCCGGCGGCGAGGAAGAGGCCGTCGCGGTCTGCGGCCGTACCCGGATCTTCACCCTGGCCGAGTCCCTCGGCGGCGTCGAGTCCCTCATCGAGCACCCGGGCCGCATGACGCACGCGTCGGTGGCCGGTTCGGCGCTGGAGGTTCCGGCGGACCTGATCCGCGTCTCGGTCGGCATCGAGAACGCCGACGACCTGATCGCGGACCTGACCCAGGCCCTGGGCTGACGCACCTCCGTCCGCACGGGCAGGGCCCGGCCTTCATGGCCCGAGGGCCCCGTCCGTGCGGCTACGCGCGCCCTCCAGGCCCGCCGGGCAAATCCAGCCCCTCCGGCGTTTGAGGAGCGGGTCCGCGCGGAGCCCGGTGCCCGGCGGAGCCGGGTTCCCTGGGGCGCCGCCCCAGACCCCGCGCAAACGCCGGCGAGGCTGCACAGGGGCCGAGGTGGTGGGGCTACCAGCCCTCCAGGGGTGGGGAGATGCCGCTCGGGGGTGTGGCCCACGGGCGGGTCAGGGAAGCCCAGACCGTGAAGGCGACCGCTGCGGCGAAGAGGACCGCCCAGCCGAACCTGCGGAGCGCCCGGCGGCGCCGCAGCAGCCGGTCCCCCCGCGCCGCCGCCCTCGCCGCGAGGCCGGCCGGCACCACCGGGTACGGACCCTCCAGCAGTCGCCTCACCTGGGATTCCTTGCGGTCCGGGATCCCGCTCACGCCGCCTCCTGGGATCTCAGCACGGCCACGGCCCGGTTGCACAGCACCCGCACCCGCTCGACCGGCAGCCCCAGCTGCGCCGCCGTGACCTCCTCGGCGACCCCCTCGTAGAGCCGCAGGACGAGCACGAGCCGTTCCAGCGGGGTCAGCCGTCCCAGCAGGCCGGTGCTCCCCTGGTGGCGCCAGCCGGTACGGGCGAAGGCCGCGCACAGTTCCTGGCGGGTGAAGTCGTACGGATCGTCCCCGCGCAGGCGGCGCCAGTTCGCGTACGTACGGGCCAGCGCGCCCGCAAGAAGCCGGCGCGCCCCGTCCGGTTCGCCGGTCAGCAGTACCGCGACGCGCAGGAGCCGCCCCGCCGCACCCGCGACGAAGGCCTCGAACTCCGCGTAGGAGCCTGCCTGTTGATCAACCGCCCACATAGTCCACATAGTGCGGTCAGCGGGACCACCCAGGTCAAGAGGACGGACGGACTCCGCTCAGGACGCCGGACCGGCTTCGGCCACGGCGGCCATCAGCTCCGACAGCGACAGGTTGAAGCGCGTCAGCAGCACGGTGAAGGACTCGCGCTCGTCCTCGCTCCAGCCCTCCGTCACACGGGCCATCAGCTCGCGCCGCGAGGAGCGGACCTCCTCCAGCCGTGCGAGCCCCCGGGGGGACAGCGCGAGCACCACGGCCCGCCCGTCCTCCGGATGAGATGTCCGCTTGACCAGCCCGCTGTCGACCAGCGGCGCGACCTGCCGGGTCACCGTCGAGGAGTCGATCCCCATGCCTCCGGCGAGCGCCTTCACGCCCATCGGACCTTCCAGGTCGAGCCGGTTCAGCAGCAGGTAGGCGGCGCGGTCCATCGAGTTGCGGGCCTGGCCCACACCGCCCAGACGGGTCTGCTCCGCGCGGCGGGCGAAGACCGCCACCTGGTGCTGGAGCGCGTCGAGGAGACCGGCTCCGGCGGGCGCGTCGACCGCCGCGGGCAGATCGGAATTGGCCGGGATGGAAGGCATGGCCGTGGGCTCTCTTCGCGTGGGTCCGACAAGGATGGGGGACAGAGTACGCGGCCGTGCGGCGGCCCGTACGCCGCGTGCGAGAACTGATGCGGCCCGCCCGCACCGCCGTCCTGCGGGCGTCCCGGATGGCGGGATTTCACCCCTCCCGCCGCTCCGGCCCCGGCCGCTCCGAGGCTGCGAGACTGGCGGCATGAACTACCGCGTGCCGCAGCCCGTTCCGCAGGTCATCCTCGACGACATCCGGGGAGCTCAGAAGATGCTGTCCGGCGTCTCCCGGGTCACCGCGATGGAGGGCAGCCGGCACCTCTCCGCACTCACCGGCTCACCGGTCCACCTCAAGTGCGAGAACCTCCAGCGCACCGGCTCCTTCAAGCTGCGCGGCGCCTACGTGCGCATCGCGGGCCTGCGCCCCGAGCAGCGGGCCGCCGGTGTCGTGGCCGCCAGCGCGGGCAACCACGCCCAGGGCGTGGCGCTGGCCTCCTCCCTCCTCGGGGTCCGCTCCACCGTGTTCATGCCGGTCGGGGCGCCGCTGCCGAAGGTGGCGGCGACCCGGGAGTACGGCGCCGAGGTGCGCATGCACGGCCATGTCGTGGACGAGACCCTCGCGGCCGCCGAGGACTACGCGGACCGCACCGGAGCGGTGTTCATCCATCCCTTCGACCACCGGGACATCATCGCCGGGCAGGGCACGGTGGGCCTGGAGATCCTGGAGCAGTGCCCCGAGGTGCGGACCATCCTGGTCGGGATCGGCGGCGGCGGGCTCGCGGCCGGAATCGCGGTCGCGGTCAAGGCGCTCCGGCCGGACGTGCGGGTCGTCGGCGTCCAGGCGGCGGGCGCGGCCGCGTACCCGCCCTCGCTCCTCGTCGGGCACCCCGTGTCGATCGACGACCCGGTCACGATGGCCGACGGAATCAAGGTCGGCCGCCCCGGCGACATCCCCTTCAAAATCATCGGCGAGCTCCTCGACGACGTGCGTACGGTCTCCGAGGACGCCCTCTCCAGCGCCCTGCTGCTGTGCCTGGAGCGGGCCAAGCTGGTGGTCGAGCCGGCCGGGTGCAGCACGGTCGCGGCCCTCCTCAGCGAACCCGAACGGTACGGCTCCGGCCCGGTGGTGGCCGTCCTGTCCGGGGGCAACGTCGATCCGCTGCTGCTCCAGCGCATCCTGCGCCACGGCATGGCGGCGGCGGGCCGCTACCTGTCGCTGCGGCTGCGCGTGGCCGATCGGCCGGGGGCCCTGGCCGGGCTCCTGGGCGTGTTGTCAGTGGTGGATGCGAACGTATTGGACGTGAGCCACGTCCGCACCGACCCGCGACTGGGGCTCACGGAGGTGGAGGTGGAGCTGCACCTGGAGACGAAGGGCCCGGAGCACTGCGCGGAGGTCGCGCGGTCGCTGCACGCCGCGGGATACAAGGTGATGAGCTGAACGCGTGTCCCCCGCACGGCCGAGCGAGACCCGACCGGCGCCCCTGGAATTCCCGTAGAAATGCCCTGAACGCCCTTGATTCTGCTGAACCCATTCACACTGGGAGAATCCATATGCCAGGCGCTATCCACGCCGAAGGTCTGGTCAAGACCTTCGGCGATGTACGGGCTCTGGACGGCGTGGACCTCGATGTCCCCGAAGGCACCGTCCTGGGTCTGCTCGGCCCGAACGGTGCGGGCAAGACCACGACCGTACGCGTCCTGACCACCCTCCTCCGCCCCGACAGCGGCAAGGCCGTCGTCGCCGGCATCGACGTACTCAAGCACCCCAACGAGGTCCGGCGCGCCATAGGCCTGTCCGGCCAGTTCGCCGCCGTCGACGAATACCTGACCGGCCGCGAGAACCTCCAGATGGTCGGCCGGCTCTACCAGATGAAGGCCAAGGCCGCCAAAGCCCGGGCCGCCGAACTCCTCGACCGCTTCAACCTCTCCGACGCCGCCGACCGCACCGCCAAGACCTACTCGGGCGGCATGCGCAGGCGTCTCGACCTCGCGGCCGCCCTCGTCGTCAGCCCGCCCGTGATGTTCATGGACGAGCCGACCACCGGACTCGACCCCCGCAACCGCCAGCAGCTGTGGGGGATCATCCGGGAACTGGTCGCCGGCGGCACCACCCTGCTGCTCACCACCCAGTACCTGGAGGAGGCCGACCACCTCGCCCACGACATCTGCGTGGTCGACCACGGCAAGGTCATCGCCCGCGGCACCTCCGACCAGCTCAAGGCCCGCACCGGCGGCGAACGCGTGGAGGTCGTCGTCCACGAACGGGACCACATCGCCACCGCACGGGAGGTGCTGGCCGGCTTCGGCAAGGGCGAGACCACCGTCGAGGAACACACCCGCAAGCTGACCGTTCCCGTGTCGGGCGGCGCCAAGCTGCTCGCCGAGGTCATCCGCGAACTGGACGGCCGGGGCATCGAGATCGACGACATAGGCCTGCGCCGCCCCACCCTCGACGACGTGTTCATCTCCCTGACCGGACACGCCGCCGAACGGGCGGCGGACGAGCACGTCGACGGCGCGGCCGTACCCGAGGCCAAGGGCCGCAGGGCGGCCCGGAAGGAGACGGCGAAGTGACCCTCACCTCCCCGACCCCGGGCGCCTCCCCGACGCCGCAACCCGCGGCACCCCGCCCCGGCGGCGGTGTCGTCCAGAGCGTCAACGACTCCCTGGTGATCGCCAAGCGGAACCTCATCCGGATGTCCCGGATCCCGAATCTTGTTCGCAGAGTTGGATTTCGTTTCAGCTGCGTAAGCCCAGGTCAAAGCCCACGAGGACAGCCCCCGCCGAGTGCGGGGGCTTCT
>NZ_JBSGZI010000002.1:10031-73718 GCF_053610945.1 Streptomyces sp. NPDC054849 | reverse complement strand
CGCCGTGGATGAGAGCGTGACGAGCACGGCCGCCAGCGGGCGGGGCAAGCGTTCCGCGAGTTGCAACAAGGGCGAGACGGCTGGCTCATCTTCCCGAATCTTGTTCGCAGAGTTGGATTTCGTTTCAGCTGCGTAAGCCCAGGTCAAAGCCCACGAGGACAGCCCCCGCCGAGTGCGGGGGCTTCTTTGTTTCTGTGTTCATACCGTCCAGGGAGATCCGGGTCGCTGCGGGGGGAGATGCCCGAGGCATGTCGTCACCCTCGGAGAAGCGACCGGCTCCCCGCACACAAACCCGTGCATCCAGGTGCTCGTTTCGATGCCGGCTTCGTTTCTGAAGGTAACGACTCTGGCAGAGAGGACCCGGCAGGACGGGACAGCGGAATTCAAAGCTCGCCTTTCAAGATCGTTGAATCTTCACTCTCTCTCCACGGTAACCAAAGGGGGCGAGTGGTACAAACCACACGAGTCCACGCGCGTAGCTTCGGATTCCGTGGAGCGCGCATCTCGTGCCTGACCAGCGGGTTCCGTTGCGAAACCGTGCTGACAACGGTGCCAAGGCGACGAAATCCGAGGTCAGCGGCATACCGGACATAGCTACTGACCAGTTCACTGTCCGTTAACCGGATTTTTGGGTTCCGATCATGGATGTGTGCGTGATTTGATGCGTAAGCAGTTCGGACTTAAGCACTTGAACGTTGCACATCATCTCGGGGGCACTCATGCCTGCACACCGCCGCAACAAGATCAAAGGGCGAGCCAAAACCATCTGGGGAGCCGCGTCCCTCGCGCTCACCATGGGTTGGATGACGTTCGTAGGCATCCGAGGCCCGATCCACGACGACGCTGAAACGCCCGGCGTCCGCCTCGATGACCAGGACCCCCCCGCTGATAAGCGGGACGACGCAGCACCGGATCACTCCATACCCGGAGGGCGAGGCGCGGCTGTCGACGCCGTCGATACCGCCGCCCCTGCTCAGACTCCTGCCGTCCGCCCCCCTGTGCTTGCAACCCCCAACGCCCCGGCCCCGGCGAGTGACGGCCAGGAGGTCATCCCGGAGGGCGTAGTGCAGCCTCCCGCTGAGCGGGCCGCGAGCGGTGCGAAGCCGAAGCAGGCCGCCCCGCCGGCCCCCAGCAAGAAGGCCAGCGAGGACGAAGAGGTCGGGACGTTCATAGTCAGCGGCGAGGTCGTCGCCGAGGGTGATGGCGACATCATCGTCGTCGAGGACCACGAGAGCGTACGCACGATCCTCCCCGAACCGGAGGAGCCGACCGTCATCGATCACCTGAAGGACTTCGTCGGGCACTTCAGGCCCTTCCGCGCGACGATGGCACCCAGGCCCTTCCCGGAGCTGGAGGGCGTGACGCCCGGCCAGACTCCGCTCCCGGAGAGGCTCGAACAGCTCACGCCGAAGCGGCTGCCGCCCGGCATGTTCCAGGCCCTGGCCGAGCCTCAGACGGAGCCCGAGCCCGAGGTTCTGCCGGCCTCAGAGATCCAGGCCGAGGCTGAGCCGGAAGCCATGGCCGGCTGACCTTGCGGTGAGTCAAGTCCCCTTCAGGTAGGTGCTGAAGGGGACTTCGCCGTCTCTTGGGAGGGCATACCCTGGTTGAGAGGTGATTCGATGTCGTCGCTGCAAGAGAACGTCCGGAACCACCGTCGCCGAATCGGGCTGAGTCAAGAGCAGCTCGCCGACGCGGCCGAGCTGTCCGTGAGCGTGGTCCGCAAGGTGGAGCAGGGCGGAAGCGTCTCCGTGGAGACGATCCATGCGCTCGCTCGCGCCCTCGGCACGACGACGTCGGACCTCTTCGCCACCGAAGCACCCGATCCAGTCCACGACAACACTGGCGACGGCCCGAAGCTCTCCGCACTGCGCCAGGCGCTCATGCCGCCGGTCGGACTGCGCGAGGTGATCGTCGAGGCCGAGGTGGCGCCGTCCCTGGCCTCGATCCAGCGGGACATCGACGACAGCCACGCCCTGTACCACGCGGACCACTACGACAGCGTCGCCAAGCGGTTGCCCGGCATCCTTCGGGACGCCGAGGCTGCCGTGAGTCTCTCCGAGGACGACGAGACCCGTCAGAAGGCCGTCATCGTGCGCGCCAGCGCCTTCCTGCTGTCCGGGAAGTACCTCACCCAGGTCAGGCGCTACGACATGGCCTATCACGCGCTCTCACTGGGCATCAGAGACGCCCGCGAGGCCGACGTGAAGCACATCGCCGCTACAGGCGTGGTCGGCATGGCCTGGCTCCTCCTGCGACAGGACCGCTTCGACGAGGCCGAGCGCCTGGCCACCGTGACGGCCGAGGAGATCGAGCCGAGGATCTCGACGGCCAAGCCGGGCGAGTTGGCCCTGTGGGGTGAGCTTCTTCAGCGGGTGGCGTCGGCCGCGATGCGCAACAACCGCCCCGACGTCGCCAAGCAGGCCCGAAGGATGACTTCGACGGCCGCGAGCGCGCTGGACCGGGAGCACGTCAACTTCCGGCAGCACTGGACCACCTTCGGGCCAGTGACGGCCGAGGCGAAGGCGATCGAAGACCTCGCGCTGATCGGGGACCACCGTGGAGTGCTCCGTCGGGCCGACGAGGGCCCCGTGGGAGCCAAGGGACTGAAGCGGTTCGGCCGGCCGAGCGCGAACAACTGGGACAGGCACCGGCTGGATGTCGCGCGGGCCTACGCCAAGCTCGGGTCGCACCAGGACGCGATGGATGAGCTGGGGACGATCAAGCAGTCCTCGCCCGAGTGGCTGAGGCACCAGGCGATGGCCCGCTACATCATGAGCGACATCCTGCACACCCGTAAGAGGACCCTTACCCAGGACATGCGAGAGATGGCCTCCCACCTGGGCGTTTCGGGCTAACTACCACGCTGCATGGCACTTCTTGACGGAGCGCCAGAGAACTACCACGATCCGTGTCTGGTTCACCTTGCTCACGCCTCGTAACTTCGTGGTCATGGCGAGCGACCAAGGAACCAAACCGGAAATCGGCGCGGTGGCCAAGGACTTGGGCACCGGCAAGATCGGCCTCGTGATGGGGGAGGTGGGCGGCAAGGTACAGCTCCGTCCCCTGCGCGGTGGCCTGGAGTGGGAGACCGACCCCGACAAGGTCGTGGTCCCGCCTGCGCAGGAGGAGCTGAGCGCTCGCCTCGCCGTCGCGAACGACCGATCGAGGTGGCGTCCGTGAGCAGGATCTTCGCCCTCGCGGACTGGACCATCACGCCGGACCGCGAGCCGGGCTCCGAGCCCGTCACGCACGCCATGGAGTGCAAGACCTGCGAGGAGAGGTCCGACGCCAGCGGTGACTGGGATGCCCCGCAGTCCTGGGCGCTGACCCACTCCGGACGGAACCCGACCCACACCGGGTACCGCGAGATCATCACGCGCTGCTACCGCACGTCCATGAAGTCATGATGCGGGTCATCGGCCGGTACGCCGGGGTCCTGTTCATCATCATGGTCAGCGCCTCGTGCGGCCTGGTCTTCGGCCTCGCTCTCGCGACGTCTTCCTAAGCTGGCCCGCCCTGAGCTGACTACCCCGTACAGATGGCTCCCCCGCCTTCTGTTGACGCTCAGGGCGGGCCCTCCAACCCCCGCCCAGCGGTGGAAACCCTGGACAGGTCGAGCGGCCGGGCGGGTCGCAAGTGCACGGCACCATCCCATCGAATCGAGGAGAACCCATGCGTGACGCGCGAAGCCCCTGGATCGTGGCCGGCGGCGAGGACGACAGCAGCTCGGGCAACAAGCACGGCGGGGGCGGCAGCGAGGGTCAGGACTCGGGTCACAGCGACACCAACGGGAGCGGCAACAAGTGACCGAGCACGACGTGAGGGAGGCCGGCCTTGACGGGCTGGCCTCCCGGCTCGTAGAGGCAGGAGCCCTGACCTCGGACTGGCTGCCCGCCTACAAGGCCGTGCCCAGGGAGATGTTCGTCCCTGACGTGATCTGGCCTGGCCAGTCGGAGGGGACCGGCCAGGAGGACGCGGTCGACCGTCGTGAGGACCCGGACGCCTGGTACCGGGCGGTGTACTCCGACCTCTCGCTGACGACTCAGTGGGACGACGGGCGGCACACCGGCAAGGGCAAGGGGAAGGTGCCTACCTGCTCGAACTCGCAGCCGAACATGGTCTTCTCGATGCTGGCCACCCTGGACGTGCAGGAAGGCAGCCGGGTCCTGGAGATCGGCACGGGTACGGGCTGGAACGCCGCCCTGCTGTCCGAGAGGGTCGGTTCCCCGAACGTCACCACGGTGGAGCTGGACCCCGAGAACGCCATGGACGCTCGGCGCCGCATCGAGCGGGCCGGTTACTCCCCTCACATGATCGTGGGGGATGGCGCGGACGGGCATCCGGAGGGCGGACCGTACGACCGCGTCCTGGTCACCGCGTCCATGACGGAGATCCCTCGGGAGCTGATCCGGCAGACCAGCCCTGGCGGGGTGATCGTGGCCCCGTACGCCACCACGTACGGAAGCGGGGCGGTCGTCCGGCTCACCGTGCAGGAGGACGGGACGGCGCACGGCCCGTTCGTCGGGTCCGCGGCGTTCATGCGGATGCGTCAGCACCGCGTGCCCCGGCAGCACGTCCGTGAGTACCTCCGCGGGATGAAGTGGCCGGCCGACGGGGTGAAGTCCATGACCAAGCTGTCCCCGGAGGACGTGGGGGACTGGCTGCCGATGTTCGCCATCGGCCTCCAGACGCTCGGCATGTTCCCCTGGGCGGAGCAGTACGACGACGGCTCGTACACGCTCTGGCTGCGGGACCAGGCGGTCACTTCCTGGGCCACGGTGGACTACATCCCCGACGCGGACCAGTACGAGGTGTACCAGTCGGGCGAGCGTGAGCTGTGGGAAGAGGTGAAGGCGGCCTACACCTGGTGGGACCAGAACGGCCGGCCCGGCTTCTCCCGCCTGGGCCTGACGGTGGACGGTGAGAGCGGCTCCCACATGCCGTGGCTGGACTCACCGGACAACCCGCTCCCCATCGTCGGCTGACGACCGGCACAACGCGCGAAAGACCCCCCAGCCGCGAGGCCAGGGGGTCTTCGTCATGCCGCTACCGGACTGGGCACGCTCCGGTCGTGCAGTCCTCGTCCGTGGAGTCCTCGATCGAGGTCACCGCGTAGGTGTTGAACTCTTCCTCGGTGATCCGCTCGTACGGGGACTGGGGGCGGGTGCCGTCCGGCATCAGGGTGGTGCCCTTCAGCTCGGGCAGCCACGAGGCGATGATCTTGGCGGCCTCGTCGACCTCGTACTTACCCTCGGGGAAGTTCACCGTGAACGAGACGGCGTTGTCGGCGAAGCACTCCTGGTACATGGCCTGGAAGGCCAGCATCGCGTGCAGGTCGATCTCGTCGGCGGACTCGACGATCGCCGGGTCGTAGCCCAGCTCCTCGACCTCGGCGACGAGCTTCTCCTTGGTCGGGTAGGCGATCACCATGGTGTTGCCGGACTGGTCGTAGATGCACTTCTCGACCTGGAGGCCGGCGAGCATCGCGTCGTTGACCGTCTTGGCCTGCGCCGGGTCCGGCATCGAGAACCGCACGCGGCGGATGAAGTGCCTGGCGTAGATCGGGTGGATGCCTTCGGTCACGCCGGGCAGCTTGGCGATCGAGCCGGTCGGGGCGACGGTCGTGACCTTCACGGGCTCCGGGATGCGGAGCTGGAAGGCGTACTTCCGGGCCTCCTCGCGGACCGTGTCGTACAGGTCCATCAGTCGGGTGCGGAACACCTCGTTGAACGGAGCCTTCGAGTAGCTGATCCCGTGCTTGGCGAGGAAGCCCTGCACTCCGAGGTGGCCGACGCCGATCCGGCGGTTGCGGGCCAGGAGGCCGGCCTGCTGGTCGTCGTTCACGTCGCCGTAGGTGGCCCGGATCAGGAAGCGCGTCATCAGCTCGTGCGCCCGATGCAGGCCGCGGAGGTCGAGCCTGGCGCCGCTCGCCGTGGGGGCGAAGTAGTCCAGGTTCACGTGACCCAAGTTGCAGTTCTCGGCGGGTTCGAGCGCGATCTCGCCACAGGGGTTTGTAGCAACCACTGTACCAACCTCGCCCACGTTCGAGGCGGAGCTGTTCCAGTAGCCCGGCTCTCCGTTGCGGAGCATCCCGGCGACGACCTGCTTGTGCACGAAGGTGGCGTTGTCGTGCTCGCGGTGCTCCGGGTCGTTCAGCGCGGCGAGGAACTCGTCGTCGATCTCCACCGAGATGTTCGTCGTCCAGTGCTGGGAGCCGTCCGCCTTGCACCCCAGGAAGTCGTCGATCGCGTCGTCGTTCCAGTGGCAGATCGCCATGCGGGCCGAGCGTCGGACGCCGCCCGAGACGACGCACTCGGCGATGGCGTGCGCTATCTCCATCGCGTCGACAGGGGAGAGGTGCGAGCCGAAGCCGAAGAAGTACGGGTCGACACTCCTGTTCATGACGGCCGCGATCTCCAGCATCATGCGGGCGAAGGGGCCCGGACCGCTCGCGGTGCCGCCGAAGGTCTTCAGACGGCTGCCCTTGCAGCGGACGCGACTCACGTCGTACACGCGGTCGGCGTGCTTGACCGGCTCGTCGGTCATGAAGGTGTCGAGCAGGTCCACCATGGCGTCGGACCAGCCCTCGCGGGAGTCCTCAACCTCGAAGGCCCCGGCCCAGTCGGAGTTGTACTCCTCGGACAGGACGCCCGCGGCCTTCATCTCCTCGTAGTCCTGATGCATCGGGTCGCACACGATGTGGACCTTCAGCTCACGACGCGGGGCTCCGTAGGGGGCAAGGAAGCGCGAGGAGTAGTTGGCGCCGACACCGCCGCCCTCCATCAGGCGCATGAACTGGAACTCGAAGTGCCGGCTGAGCCTGGTGCCCCAGGGGGCGACGTGGCAGTTGAAGAGATACTGGCGGCCCTTCACGCCTGTGGCCCACAGGTGGCGGCCTGCGGGGATGATGGCGAAGCGGTCCATGTGGGAGACCAGCTCGTCGTATTCGGCCTTCACGTCCGCGCTCCAGGCGCTCATGTCGTTGCCGTGGACGAGGGCGAGGTTGCCCTTGGCGACGCGGCGGACGGTGTCCGGCCACTGCTCCTTCGAGCCATCGGCCAGGGTCCGGCTGTAGGTGCGCTCGTAGACGGTCTTGCCGGTCGGGCCGAACGGAACGTCGAAGTCAGTCACTGAGTAAAACTCCCTTGTCTCTCTATCACACTTGGATCAGCGAGGGGGCGGGCCATCAAGACCCGCCCCAGTCCTCGCTCTTACGCGGCGGCCGACTCAGGCAGCGAGTCGTAGCCGTCCACGTAGGTCTCGCCGTTCAGCCAGGCCGTCAGCTTCCCGACGCCTCGCTCGTGCCGCCGCATCGCGGTCGACGGCTCCACACTTTGGAAGGCGGCGATCACCTTCAGCTCGACGTCCAGGACGTGCCGCATCAGGACCGCCTGCCGCTCGACGAGCGTGAGGTTCGCGTCCCGCCAGGCCCGCCGCACATCGGACAGCGCGGCGAAGATCGAGTTGCCGTGGCTCGGGTCCGAGTAGCCCTTGGGCATCCCGTCCTCGACGTACACCTCGGACTTGATGCCGTACGCGGCCTCTGCGTCGAACAGGTACGGCAGGACGTGCTCGACGTCCGCGCGCTGGTACCCCATCAGGCCGCACTCGTGAGCACGTCGTACGAGGCGTGTCCGGCGCGGTGGCCGGCCTCGGTGAGGAACTTGTCCCGGAGCCTCTGGTGCAGCCAGCGGTGCAGCACGCCCGGCCCCTGCGCGAGCGCTACCCGCGCCTTGCGGTGATGGGTGGCGAGGATGATCTGCGCCTCCTGGTAGGCGTCCTCTTCCTCCAGGGTCAGGCCGTAGTCGCGGCCGAAGGACCGGGCGACCGCCTGAACGATCCCCTTCACGCCGTCCTCGGCGAACAGGGCCCAGTCGGCGTACGCGGCCTCCGCAGTGTCGGCCGTCGTCTCCTCGATGTCGATCAGGTTGATCAACCGTTCACTACCTCCTTCACGGGCACGCGCCCGTCCTTGGTCACTGCGACGATCAGGCCGGGGGCTCCGGTCGTCCCCTTGGCGTGCCGCCACCACGTGGACTCGCTCTCCATGGCCGGCGGCTGGAGGAACGTGCGCGGCCCGTCCGTGTCGACGTGCTCGTGGTGCAGGTGGCCGGCGAGCAGGAGGTCCGCCTGGTGCATCGCGGACTCGCGGTTGAAGGCTTGCCCCTTCCACCACTCGAAGTGCTTGCCGGGCCTCCACTGGTGGCCGTGGGCATGGGCCGCGACGGTGCCCGAGCAGTCGACGACGACGGTCAGCTCGTCCGTGTCGGGGACGTAGAACTCGACGTGCCCGAACAGGCCGGGATTCAGGCCGGCCGCGTCCTTCACTGCGATCAGGGACTCCGTGTCGTGGGAGTCGTCGTAGCGGGTCACGCCCTTGCCGTTCACCCGTACCGCTTCGCCGTGGTTGCCGGGCACCGCGGCCATCGTCAGGCGCTCGACCAGCGGCGCGAGCGTGAGCATCGCGTGCAGCTTCACCCGGCGGTCGAGGCGGATCTGCTCGGTCAGCGTGAGCGGTGTCCGCCACACGTTGGCGCCGCCCTGCGACTGGAAGCCTTCGATGTGGTCACCGAGCCATGCGACATGGACGTGGCCGACGTCGAACCGCTGCCGGTACCAGGACAGTCGCTCGGCCGCCTCGTTCAGGCACTCGACGGTGCGCTGAAGGGTGCCCTCGACGCCGTCCCCGTCGATTTTCCCGAACTGCATGTCGCCGAGCGCGATCACGAACGAGTGGTCGCCGCCCTCCCGCCGGGCCGGGCCGGGCTCGTACGCCTGGATCGTGGCCAGCAGGTCGTCGATCGCGTACGTCTGCTCGACCAGGCCCTGACGGGCGAAGGTGAAGCGGGTCGACACGCCCGTGTCACCGTTGGCCATCGTCCACTCCGAGGAGCGGAAGCCGGTGGCCCGCCACTCGGCCGGCTCCAGGCCCTGGGTGCGGAGGTAGGCGGTGGCTGCGTCCTCGTCGACCCCGTCAGCTGGCCCCCGGACGGTCACAGCCGCCTGGTCGCCGGTCACCTCGATCTGCTTGGTGAAGTCCCGGTCCGGGTCCGTGGTCCTGGCGGGGACGCTCGGCCCGACCGGCTTCGCGAGAAGCTCGTCCTTCAGCGTTGTCACTCTCGTGCTCCCTCTGGCGCGAGGGAGCGCCGATAGGTTCGGATCGTCGTGGCGGACACGTCGTGTCCGTGCTTGCGCAGGGTGGTGGCCAGCCAGTCGGCTGACGTGCCCCCGAAGAGGTGGTCGAAGAACAGGTCCCGCTCGCGTTCGCCGAGGGAGGCCCAGATCCGATCGAGCGAGGGGCCGGCGTTACCGGGGAGGGGCACTAGATCACCCCCATCTCGGAGACCCAGTACGCCTGGACCAGCTCGAACGTCTCCTCGCGGGTGAAGCCCTCCTCGCGCAGTGCCTTGCGCAGGTCGCCGACGATGGTGGCCGCGCGCTTGACCGCCGCGTAGTGGTCGATGACCGGCAGCTCGATCGCGTCGGTGTCGGGCGGCTCGGGCCCGAACTCCTCCTCGTTCATCGGTCGGCCTTGTCGATGCGCTCGACCTCGCTCAGGGCTGCGGCGGCGAGCTGGACGAGGGAGTACCGCAGCTCCAGCGCCGTGCTCGCGCCGACCTCGAAGGCGAGGGACAGGAGCAGTGCGTCGAGGCTGCCCGTCTTGGCGTACTCGCGGCCCCAGGCGGCTGCCCTGCCGTCGTGGGACTGGCGCCGGAAGGCGGGCGTCGGGGTGGTGGTGCCGACCCTGCCCATCTCGGCCTTCAGCTCGTCGAGGAGCTTGGCCAGGGGGTCGACCTTGCGGGGGGCGCGCTTCGGCTTTGCTGTCGTAGTCGTCTGTACCACTATCACACCTCGTCGTCGATAAGAGACAGGACCGCGTCAGCGCCCCCTGCCAGGTAGGTGTCGGTTACGTCGCCGGCCCGCAGCCGGACGGCCTTCGCCGTGCGGAGCTGGCGGCAGATCTTCGCGGAGAACTCCGCGCCGGCCTCGTCCGGATCTCCCCAGACCCAGACCCGAGAGAAGCCGGCCAGCATCCGGCGGTGCCGGGGCTGCCACATGTTCGCGCCGGGTGCGCCGACCGCGTACAGCCCGAGCTTGCGCAGGACCGCCCGGTCCAGCTCGCCCTCGGTGATGTGGATCGTGTCGCCGGCCTCGTGGATGGAGTCGATCCCGTACATGCGCGGGACGTCGTCCTTGATGGTGTTGTACTTCCCGTGGAAGAAGTCGCGGTGGTTGTGCTCCTGGAGGCACCGGAAGCGGATCGTCAGCGGCTTGCCGTTGCGGTCCAGGTAGGGGATGGCCAACATGCCCCGGTACTTCGCGTGACCGGGGAACGGGTCAGCGACGACGCCAAGTCGGGCGGAAGTTGCTTCCTCCCTTCCCAGCCCCCTTGCGTGCAGCCACTGTGCGGCCTCCGCCGTAAGCGCTCCTTCGTACGCCCGCGTCGCTTCCTCCAGCGTCTCCCGCTGGGAGGCCGAGAGTGGCCGCAAGGGCTCGTGCTCCTCGGAAATCGGTCTCCTCCTTCAACATGATCATGGTGTAGCTGTCGCCGCCCTCGCCGCAGGAGTGGCACTTCCAGAGCCCGGCGTCGAGCTTGTAGGACATGGACGGGGTGTTGTCGTCGTGGAGCGGACACTTGCCCATCCCCGTGTTCCGCTCCGAGTTGAAGTCCACCTCGAAGTGCTCCATCACGGCTTCGAGGCTGGGCTTGTTCTCGTCGTCGTGGTCGGCCTCGCCGACCCTGCGGTACCTCACGCCACCCCCTGAAGGTCCACCCCGTACGCCTCCTCGATCGCGAGGGTGGTGGTCAGGTCGGCGTCCGGGTCCTCGATGTAGGCGAAGAACGCCTCCGTCTCGTCCCACAGCTCGTTGCGCTCGTCCTGGGTCATGTCCGAACCCATGAAGCCGATCACTTCGGGTCCAGCCCGAGGTAGTTCTCCAACGTGGTGAGCACGTACGCCTGGCGCCAGTTCTTGCCTCGGGCCTTCACGACGGCGATCGAGGAGACCGCCCGCTCGTCGAGGCCGCGGTGCTTGGCGAAGTTCAGGCGCTCGACGCCTGCCTCTCGGACGAACGTGGACGGCTCGAACTTCGCGTTCTTCGCCTCGATCACCAGGAACTCGCCGGCCAGGCGGATGACCATGTCACCCTCGTCCTCGGTGCCGGCCAGGCGCAGGGACTCGACATCGAACCCTTCGCCGCGCAGGCCCTCCCGGAGGTCCGTCTCCCACTGCGAGCCCTTGCGCTTGTTGCGCTTGTTCCTTGCCGCTGCGTCGGTCACTCTATCACACCCTCTCACTATCACACCTGGTCATGAACCGAGGAGCACCTTCGTCGGGGACCACTCCTCTTGGGGGGCCGCCTTCGCGGCCTGGATGATCTGCCTCGGCTCCGCCCGGCGGAAGCGGGTGTATTCGGGTTCGCAGATCATCGTGGTGTAGCGCTGTGCGGTCGGATCGCACGGGCCCATGCGCTGCTTGACGCACGCGACGTGGTACGCCAGCGACGTCGGGTCGAGCGCGACGGACAGGGACAGCTCGGGCTTCTCGGAGAGGCCGCCCTTGATCTGATCCCGGCTCGGCGGGTTCCAGGGCGACGTCTTCGCCTCCCACGCCTTGTCACTGGCGTGGTGCAGCAGGATGACCGTCGCGCCCGTGTCGCGGGCCAGCTCGGTCGCGCCCTGCATCACCGCCATCTGCTCGGTGTAGTCCGACTCCGCGTTTTCGAAATCCATGAGGTTGTCGAAAACGATCACTTCGGGGTACGCGTCCCACAGCTCGATGTACGCCTCGATCTCCTCGTCGATCTGCCGCCAGGTGATCGGGCTCCCGAAGGAGAAGGTGATCTTCGAGTCGGCAAGCGCGTCGAGGTACGCCTGGCGGTACCGCCCGCCCTCAGCCATGCCCGCCTCGACCATCTCGGTCGTATCCCTGGTCGCCATCGACGCCAGCCGCGAGGACGCCGTGAAGGCGCTCATGTCGGCCGAGAAGTAGAGGGTGGGCAAGTTCATCTGCGCCACCCAGAACAGGGCGAAGCCCGACTTCTGCGTGCCTGACCGGCCTGCGATCATCACGACCTCGCCATGACGAGGGCGGACCCCGGCGGCGTACAGGTCAGTGAACGCCTCTATACGAGGGAGTTCACGGCCCGACTCCGCATGGAGCGAAAGAGACCTACCAGGGGTGAGCACGTACCGGACTCCTCTCCGAGGACGATGACCCGCTGAACGCCAGCGGAAGCGATGAGGGTGGTGCAGGCCGGGCACGGGCGGCGCGTCACGTACAAGGTGGCGCCGGGCAACTCGTGCGGGTCTGCATGGAAGATGGCGTTCGCCTCGGCGTGGACCGCCGGGCAGTTCGAGTAATCAGAGTTCGGCTCGCACTCCTCCGCGGAGAGCCGGCCTCGCGGGCAGTTGCCTGCGCTCTTACAGCCGGGGAGCCCGGCCGGAAGGCCGTTGTAACCGACGCTCAGCACGCGATGACGACGACTGAGCAGCACCGCCCCGACCTGGGCGCGGGTGCAGTCTGCGCGGGTTGCGACCGCCTCGGCGATCGACAGTGCCCACTGGTCCCAGCTTGGACGCACTCGGGACCTCCTTTCAGCGGGGCTTCCGCCCGCCATCTCCCTCCTTCCTGGTCTCGTTCCGGACGTTTATCACACTAGGATCACTCGAAGTCGGGGGCGTCGTTCACGGCCGCCTCCGCCTTGGCCTCACGAGCGTTGGCGTACGCGACGACCTTGGTGCGGGCGTCGGCGTCGTTGAGCGGACGCCACACCCACGCGGGACGCTGGCCCGGCTTCTTCGGGGGGATCTGGTCGAGGGTCACGATGGTCGCGCCGCCGACGATGGTCTCCAGGTCGCGGGCGAGGATCGTCTGCTCGATGCGCGTGCCCTTGGTCACCTCGGGGGTGCCGGCCGCGAGCTGGCCCTGGTCCTTGAAGACGGTGACGTCCGCGAGGACGGAGTCCTTCGGCCCGTTCGGGGTCGGACGCTGGCGCTCGAAGGAGTGGACCTCCAGGAGGATGGCGACGGCGCTCTGAACGTCAGCGGGCTTGAACCAGCCGCCGGCCTGCACGGGGATGTCGAGAAGGTTGAGAGCCACTAGGCGTATCTCCTTGTATTCGGTGAACGGTGTTCGGTTACTTGGTGAGGCAGCGGGCCGGCATGTCGCCGACCTTGCTGAAGGTCCAGAGCCCGCACGGTGCGGACGTCCAGAGCCAGATGCTGGCGATGATGCCGAGCGCGAGGGTGACGATGACGGCGACTTCCTCGCCCTTGGTGGGCTTCACCAGGGTCGGGCGGGGATGACGACGGTGGACGCCTGGGCGTCGATCACCTTCTGTCCAGGAGGCGCGCTCTCCCGAAGGGTCTTCACGACGTCCTTCGAGTGCTGCGCGGCGAAGACCTTCTCGTCGATCAGGAACCCGAGGGGGAGATCGACTTCCAGGGCGTAGGTCACGGTGGAAACGATGGTCACCTTGCTCACGCGGGCAGCGCCTTCCCCTTGGCCTTGTAGGCGTCCATCACGGCCGGGTCAGCGAAGAAGGACTGGTTCGCGGCCCACACCTTCTTCAGCTCGGCGCGGCTGGTCTGCTTCTCGATCTCGCCGAGAATCCAGGCGTTCTTGTCCTGCTCGGGGGCCGCGGGCGTAGCCGCCTGCTGCGAGCCGCCGACGCTGGCCCACGGGTCACCTGCCGGCTTGGCCGGGGGGCTGGGCTCCTCGGAGATGACCGTCGCACCGAGCTGGGTGGCGATCAAACCCTTGCCGTGGGCGATGTTCGTGGCGTTGGTGACGACGTCTGATAGCGTCAGTCCTGTCAGACTATCACGCTCCATCCCGAAGAAGTCGATGACGTCCTCGCGGACCTCTCCCGGCCGGCCCTTGAAGACCGCCCAGCTATCGTCATACGACTTGCCGTACTTGATGGTGACGGTGATGCTCCGACTCGATTCACTCACTCGCCGTTGCTCCTCTCTCGCGGTGACTTAGTCACTCTATCACACTTTCAGCCGGTCGAAGCAAGTTGCTTCTCTGTGGCCTGCCTCACGAACGGCATCATCGCCTTGCGCGACTTCGACCGCATCCCCCGGATCGTCAGCGCCAACTGCGCTGCCTCCCAGCCGAGGTTCAGATCCACCCAGTACAGGGTGCACTCCGCCTTGCCCGCCGGCAGGTGGATGATGATGCCCCAGTCCTGATTCACGGGCGGCAGAGGCCGGTAGGCCCCCGCTGCGTCCTGTTGTTCTATCACACGCTTCTTGAAGGCAGCAAGCTCGGCCTTGCTGTCGACGTCCACCGGGAAGCGCGTGTGGTCGTACAGCACGCCGCGCGAGTAGCACGCGAGCTGCGCCGCCATCTTCAGACCGCCGTACTCCACCGAGCCCGTCTTCAGGTCACAGATGAAGTTGTCGGAGATGAACTCCCCGCGCGGGTCTTCACCTGCGTACTCGGCCATGCGGTCGAAGGTGCCGGCGACCCCCAGCTCGTCGACCACGACGAACTGCTCGACGGCCTTGACCGTCAGCACCGACGTCTCCATGAGGTAGGCCCCCATGTCCTCGACGTCCTGCGCCGACGCCGTACGCGGGAGCTGCTGACCCGCGTCGACCAGCTCAGACAGGTTGTGCAGGTGCGTACCGCGCTCGCGCTTGTCGTTGGCCCCGGAGGCGTCAGTCGCCTGCTCGGCCAGGAAGTTGAGCGTCTTCTTGTCGTCCGGGTCCTCGGGGTTCAGGCCGCGGGCCTTGTCCACCAGGTCAGCGCGCTTGGTGGCGCCGACCAGGACCATGCGCTTGCCCCAGTCGATCAGGGCCGACTTGTCCTCGATGCAGTCGATGAAGGTCGTGGTGCGGGTGTAGCCCTTCGGCTTGCCGCCAGCCATCGGCACGACGAGCGGCCGGCCCCAACCGTCCCGAGGAACCGAGTGGTTGGGGTGGACGGGCTTCTGCGGGATCTCGATCAGGTTCAACGTCACGCGGCCACCCGAGGCTCGCGGTCGCACAGGAACGTGATGATGTTCCCGTCTTCGTCGAACTCCTCGTCGTACTCGTCCTGGTCGATCATCTCCAGGCCGAACTGCTCCAGGAAGTCGAGGACGTCCTTCATGATCGCGGGGTCATGGTCGTACGGGTCGGTGATCATGCGGTAGTCCTCCGACTCGGCATCGATGATGACGCGGATGCGCCCCTCATCGGCCACGAGGTCGGCCCTCTCCAGGACTCGAAGCACTCTCAACTCCTTCAGGTGTGTTAGTGAGACGAACTGTGGAACGGGATAGTCGCACATCCGGCAGGACTTCGTCAAGCAGTTCGAATTTGAAGATGGTTAAAACCTAACGGAGATCGTGTATCGCTCAAGTAAAAGGTGACGGTCCGTAGATAACAAAAAGACCCCCTCTTCCCGAGGGGGTCTTAGCAGGTCAGCGCGCCGTCAGCGCTCGTCAGCGTTGCGCCGCTGGGTCGTCTTCTCCTGCGGCCGGCGGATGAGGTCGTCGTCGCCAGGCTCGCGCGGGACATAGAAGAACCCGTCCTTAGTGTCGGGGTCGTAGTGCACGACCGCGTTCTCCTCTTCGAGCATGTTCTTCCAGGACTCCAGACGCTTGGTCTTGTCCTCGTCCATGTCCAGGCCGGCGCGACGCCGCGCCTCCGCCCGCAGCATGATCACCGGGTAGAGCTGCCGGTGCTCCTTCTTCATCGCCCACGGGATCAGCTCGTCGTTCCGCGCGATACGCCTGGCCAGGCCCTTGCGGTATCGGAAGTTCCCCCACGTCGAGGACACGGTGTCGATGTTGTACTTCCTCTTGTACTCGTCGATCATGTCCTGATACGTCCAGCCCTCCTCGAACCAGCGGATGACTTCACCCTCGTCGACGATCTTCTTCTTAGCCATGGTCTCCCCGTGTCTGCTGGGTGCTGCAACTGTTATCCGGTCGGTGTGTTGGTCTTACCTTCCCATTACAGCTGAGGGTCTGTCAACCTTTCACATGCGCGGTAGAGTGGTAGGCAGCACATAAGCAGCGGAGGAGTGGGGATGAAGATCGAGGTCACCGCCTGCGACATCGACAAGGTGACGCCTGCCACGACGTACACCATCATGCGCGACGGTGAGACGTTCGAGCTGGACCTGTGCGGCGAGGACGCCAAGCCCATCGAAGACCTGATCGCCCGCGCTCAGGGTGGCGGCGACGAGGTGCCTTCTCCCAGGTCAGAGCGCTCGTCGCAGTCGTCTCCGACCAGGCGGCCGGCGGCCCGTAAGGGAGCCGTCTCGGCGCCCGAGAGGAAGCCCGACAGGCGACGCAAGGCCCGCGTCACCAGCATGGAGGAGATCGAGCGGCAGAAGCGGGAACAGCAGGGCTGAGACGACAAGAGCGCCCCCACCGACCAGAGCGGTCAGTGGGGGCGTTCGTGTGTTACTCGGACTCTCCGTTGGGCTGGGCGTAGACACCCAGGGCGGTCAGCACGTGGACGGCGACCGCGACCTTCGGCTCGTCGGCGAGGTAGAGGGAGGCCAGGCCGGCGAGCGTGCCGAGCGTGGCGACAGCGGCCTTGGCGTAGGGCTGCACCTTCTTCGGCAGGAGCGGAAGGATCAGAGCGACAGGCTTACCGTGCTTGGCCATGGGCTCACGCCTTGACGGAGAAGCCGCGCTTCGCGCCGAGCTTCTTCAGGCTGGTCAGGCCGGGGATGCCGTCCGCGTCCGCACCGGAGTAGCCGAGCTTCTGCTGCCACTTCCGGTAGGCCGCGATCGTGGTCGTGCCGAAGGAGCCGTCCGAGGCGTAGGCCGCGGAAAGCAGGCCCTCGGCCTTCAGGGCAGCCTCGACGATCTTCACGTCCGCCGGGTGCGTGGTTGCGCCCTGCTTGGCGCCGGGGTCGCGCTTCGCGGCGGCCACCACGTTGGACAGGTCGACGACCTTCGCGGCCGGCTTGCTCGGGGCCGGCGCAGGTGCGGGCTGAGCACCAGCCGGGGCAGGCATCCCGGCCTGGACCCAGGCGTACAGCGGGCCGCCGGGACAGGCGGTCGCGATGCCGTCCCGGTGGCCCTTCTTCGCCAGGGTCCGGCCGGTCTTCCGGCACGCCTCGTCGTACAGCGCACGCGCGGCGGCCAGCGCCTTGTCGCTCGGCTTCTGGTCACCGCCGATGGCTATCTGGACACCGAAGCCGGACACGTTGTGACCGGGGCAGTGGGCTCCCTGGCCGGTCCAGCCGCGGCCCTCGAAGATCGTGCCGTTCTGGTCGATGACAAAGCTGTAGCCGATACCCGCCCAGCCCTGCGCCTGGTGCTGGCGGTCGATGGCCTGCGGGACAGCGTTGCCGGTCGCGGTGACGTGGTTCGCGCCGTCGTAGTGGATGAAGAACTCGGTGCGCTGGTTGAGCGCGACGTGGTTCGGGGTGCCGTTCCAAGGCTTCGCGCCCCAAGCTGCGCGGGAGACGATCGAGACGGACAAGGGGGGTACCTCCAGGGGAAAAGGCGAAGGCCCCGCCTCGCTGGGAGACAGGGCCTTCGGAGTGGGGCGGGTCAGGCGGCGTTGGCCGCCATGTGGTCGTCGAGTCGCTCGGACACCGCCAGGCGTTCGCGGCGCTCGTGCGCGATGTCTGAGCGGAGGGCGGCGATGTCCTCGGCCTGCTCGCGCAGGGCCTCGTCGTGGCGGGTCTGGCCGTCCAGGACGCGGTCGATCCGGTACATCACGGAGTCGAGGTCGTCGCGGAGATTCGTCGAGTGGGTGTTCGCCACCTGGTCGCGCGCCTCCTGGACGTGCTCGCGCACCTCGCTGAGGGACTTGTTCTGGCGGCGGAGGAACTCCGCGGCGATGCCGAGCAGGGTGACCATGACGGTGCCGCCGGCCGTTACGAGGGCGACCTGCACGGTGGGCTCCATGGCGAGAGTCGTCACGCCGCGCCCTCCAGGGCCGCCAGGCGCTCCTCCAGGTTCGCGATCTTCGCGGCCTGGTCCTGGACGACCGGGATCAGCGCGACGCCTAGCAGGTCGTAGCGCAGTCCGTCGACCTCGCCGTTCAAGTAGTTGATCAGCCAGGGAAGGTGAGTCTCGACCTCCTCGGCGATCAGGCCGACCTCGTCCTTGCCGCCCTCGCGCACGGTGCCGTCCTCGTCGACCTGCGTCTTGCGGTCGTAGATGACGGGGCGGAGAGACAGGACGTCGTCCGCCTTGACCTCGAAGTCGCGGACGTTCTCCTTGAACTTGATCGAGCTGGTGTTGCGCGCGAACGTGCCGTCGCCCTGTACCCACACCGCGTAGTAGGTGCCGGACCCGGAGACCGAGTCGGCGTGGACGCGCTTGGAGCCGTTGGCCCAGGCGATCGTCGAGCCGGACGTCAGGTACTCGCCGTGGCTGTGGCCGCTCGGAGGGAACGAGCTGGGCTTGCCGCTGATCGAGGTCCAGTCGTGCGAGTGGGACGACGGGGTGAACGTGGTCGGCTTCGAGGTGATCGAGAGCCAGTCGTGGGAGTGAGCGCTCGGGGGGTAGGTGGTGGGCCTGCCTGTGACCTGGGCCCAGTCGTGGGTGTGTGACGTGGGGTTGAAGGCAGTCGGCTTGTTGTTTACCTCGGTCCACTCGTGCGTGTGCACATCCGGGGGGAACTCGTTCGGCCGGCCAGAGATCGAAGCCCACGTCACGGTGGGGGCGAGGGCAGCCCACGCCGAGCCGGTCCAGTATTCCCACTGGTTGGTCGAGGTGTTCAGCCCGAGCCGGCCGATGCGGGGAGAGGTCGGGCGGGTCGAGGTCGTCCAGCCGCCCACGGTGGTGCCGATGAACCGTCGCTCACCAGTAACGGCGGATGCCGTGATCGTTGCGGCGCCCACGGCGACACTGACCTGGGCCAGTGGGAACTCGTAGACGCCGGTGTCGGTCTGTGTGACGGCCGGCACCCCACCGCCGGGCGTTCCTTGCACTACGGCGAGAACGATGGAGTTCGCGGCCGGGTCGAGACGCAGAACCACGCGGTCGATGCGCACACTCGTCGAGGCTGCGGCGATCGTGACGGTCTCCGTGGCTGTCGACTGGACCGCATGGCCGCGGATCAGCGCGAAGCCGGCGCTGACCTTGACCTGCATACCGGAGCTGTCGCCGAAGACGTTGAAGCCAGAGCCGCCCACCTGGTCGGCGACGCCCGTGGACTGAAGCTCACGGAAAAGGTAGGAGAACTGGCCCTCGCTGACCGGCTGCTCGTCGAAGGGATAGGAAGTGATGGTCACTGGGGGGTCCTTCCTGGGAAAAGGAAAGGCCCCCGGACCGAGTCACGGGGGCCTTGCGGATGGGGCGGGTCAGGCGAGCGCCATGACGATCGGGTCGTGGCTGGTCAGCACACTCGTCTTCGTAAACGAGGCAGGAAGCGAGGTCTGACTGTTGAGGTGCGCGGCGCGCATGAACGCTGTACCCAGGAGGTGGAAGTTGGCCGGGGCGGAGACTGCCCAGTTCTCGACGAAGTGGTAGTAGAAGTCCGTGGCTGAGCCGGCCGACACCAGGAAGGCCGCCCAGTACCGACCAGGCTGCATCACGTAGGAAGCGGTCAGGTTGAACGGCACGGCGCCCGTGTGGTTGTCGGTGATGTCGGTTGGGGTGCCCGGCTCCTGTCCGGCACCAGGCACCGGGTTAGCGGTGCCGCCAAGCGCGGTGCTTCCGGTCCAGGCGACCCGAGATCCAGCCTCGTTGTAGATGCCGGCGAAGAAGCGGGTGTTCGGCAGGATGGTGGACCCGCCCCATCCACGAGCGAAGACGACGACCTTGCTGACGGTGGTCGGCTCTGTGATGTTGATGCCGGCCAGGTACATACGGCCGATCACGGCTGCCTTCAGAGCGTTCCGCTGTGTCACGCCGTTCGAGTCGATGTACGCCTTCCAGTCGAAGGCGTTGGGGATGGTGGCCGGGTCGTGGGACCACGCCTGGAAGCCGAGGGACTGTGGTGTCCAAGAGTTCCTGGTGCCGCCGCCCACGTTGACGATCCGACCGTCG
Organism: Streptomyces sp. NPDC054849; assembly: GCF_053610945.1. Classification (NCBI taxonomy): domain Bacteria; kingdom Bacillati; phylum Actinomycetota; class Actinomycetes; order Kitasatosporales; family Streptomycetaceae; genus Streptomyces; species Streptomyces sp. NPDC054849. Next base: position 53,756 of record NZ_JBSGZI010000002.1, on the reverse strand, counting down.
CCTTGGCGGACCTTCATCTCGCCGCCTTCGGCGTAGGCGACGACGCCGTTCGAGGGGTTCGTGGACGGGACCGTGGAGGCGTTCTGCATCCCGAGGACGCGCACGCCGCCACCGAACGGTGAAGTCGTGTCGCCGACACCCACGTTGTAGAAGGTGGCGCGCGTACTGTTGCTGTACGGGTGGCCGGCGTCGGTGACGCGGAAATATGTGGACGCGTCCGAGCTGCCGTACGCGGTCAGGGGGTGGCCGCTGGTCGGCTGGATCACCACGGGGCCCGTCACGGTTCCGCCGGTCAAGGGCAGGCCGTCGCCACCTGTACCGACCTCGAAGACCGTGCCGTCACCCTTGCGGATGTACGGCTTGCCGGCCTTCGAGTAGAGGTGGATACCTGTCGCTGGACCGGTCGGATCGGTGGCTATGTCCTTGGCGCCGATCGAGCCGGCCGCGGTGAGCTTCGCGTCGCCATGCGCGGACGTGGTGCCGATGGCGACCTGGCCGGTCCCTCGGTCGCCGTACATGATCGTCGACTTGAACGTGCCGTCGTCGTTACGGGACGAGAGGCGGAAGTTCGAGCCGGACCCGTCGCCAGCCTCGGCGACGTCATCCTTCTGGAAGGTCCAGCGCTTCACGCCGCCGACGTCGAGGCTCCACTGCCGGTACGCGCCGGACGCCCCGTTGAGGGAGAAGTCCCCGGTGAAGGTCCCGCCGCTCGTCGGCATGGCGTTCACGTCGGCCGCCGTCAGCGTGATGCTGGAGGCCGACTTGCCGTTGACCGAGGTGACCAGGCCGTTCGTGCCGGGGTCACCCTTCGGGCCCTTCAGGTTCATGATCGCGGTGCCCCAGCCGGACACGCCGCGCTGCCACACGTCACCGGTATCGGTGCGGAGCAGCATGTCGCCAGGCTTGGTGTCCGCGCTCGACGTCGAGGTGTTGTTCGTGTACCACTTCGAGCCGCCTACCGTGCCGACCTGAGCCCAGGTGCCGGCCGTCTTCTTCCAGTGCGTCAGCGTGGTGCTGGTGATACCGAGGTAGGTCCGGGTGTCGTCCTGGATGTAGATGTCGCCGTCCACGCCGACGCCCGAGGTGGGCGCGGTCGTCCCGGTGAGCACCTTGCTGCCCGCAGCGCCCGGAGCACCGTTCGTGCCGTTCGTGCCGGGGTCACCCTTCGGTCCCTGCGGGCCGGTGGCTCCGGTAGGTCCGACGACGCCGGAATCCTCCGGTGCCGGGTAGATGCTCAGTCCCACTTACACAACCTCCACTCCGCTGACGTGCAGCGTGCAAACCGCGCCACTGCCTTGTACTTGGATCGTTTCGTTCTCCTCGACCACCTGGTTGATCTCCAGGGTGAGCACGCCCTTCGCGGCCAGGCTGACCGCCGGGAGGATGTCCACCCCGGCGAGCTTGACGACGACCGACCCAACGGCCGTAGTGCTCGGGTTCGCGGCGACGATGTTCGTGACGATCGCCATGCCGGATGTGGGCACGGTGTAGGCGGTCGTCAGCGCCGTAGGGGCAGCGCCCCGGAAGAAGTTCATCGGCGTTGTAGCCACTACCAAACTCCCATGATCGACATGATGTCCGAGCCGCCCGAGCCCGCGTCCGCGCGCTCCAGTCGGGAGACGCGCTTCTCGGCGCTGGACAGCCGCTTGTTCAGTGCGACGTCGAGGTTGAACCCCGTCGCGTCGCCGAGGACCGCGCCGACCATGAACCCGGTGGAGCCGGCCTTCAGGGCGAGTCCGGTCACGTTGGACTTCAGCTCCTGGCCGTCCACCACGACCGCGACCCGGTCGCCCAGACCCCAGTCCTTGCCGAACGCCATGGTCGAGTCCTCCATGGGCACGAGCTGGACATCGACGGCGGTGAAGCCTGCGTCGGCTATCACCTCGTCGCCAGCCTGCTGAAGCTCGTCCCACTTATCGGTGTTGCGTTGGTCGACCCACTGCTCGATGCGGCGCCCCCAGTCGTTCTCTGCTTCGAGGCTCGTGGCCGAGTCGATCTGAAGGAGCTGCCGGTTGGTCAGCTCTCCTTGGCCGGCCACGATGGCGCGCGTCACGCCGGGGGCTGAGATGGTCGCGCGCTGCCCAGACAGGGTGCCGTTCAGCACGTCCAGCCGGATGAAGTCGGTCCTGTCCAACACCTCGTAGGTCTCGAAGACAAGCCCTGTTCCACGCTGTATGACGCGGAAACCGAGGTTGCCCAACAGAGCGACCTCGGTCAGCAGGTTGCCCAGCACGGGGAAGCGTGCCGACTTCACGACCTGGGGGCCGCGGGCCAGGTCAGCGCCCATCGTGAGCGCCGTCTTACGCCGTCCAACCGGTGCGCTCGGGCCGATGTTGGCCCGGACGAACGAGTGCATGACGCTCTCTGCTGGACCCTGTCTGACGTCATGCGCGAGGGCCTGCGTCGCCCCGTTGGGGTTGGTCGGCTGAGGGAAGGCGAGCATGTCGGAGAGGATCACGTCGTCAGACACGCCATCGAAGACGACCGAGCCGCCGGGGTCTTCAGGGGTGGAGGCGGACTCGAACCTGACCATCGGTCCGGACATCAGGGTGTAGCTGGGGCCGGTCACGATGATCCCGGCCCCAGGCGTACGCAGGTGCGGCGTAAGCGGGTGCTCCGCCGCGAGGGTGAGCTTCCAGGACCCGACGTTGTTGAAGGTGTCCTGCATCTCGAAGACCAGCTCCTCGGGCCGGACCAGGCCCACCCGAGTCAGCGTCTTGTCCCGCACTTCGACGGTGATGTCTTGCAGTCGCACTCACACCACCATCCACTTCCGCGGCTGCCACGAGCAGACGATCCGGGAGCCCGACGAGATGTCGAGCAGTGACGCCTCGGCCGTAGAGAGGCCGGGCTGGACCGTCCAGAAGCGCGGCGCGGCGTCGAGCTGGTCGTAGCGGTTGGCGCCGGACTGGTCGGTGACCGTGCCCTTCTTGGTGTCGATCGTGAGCACCTGGCCGGCGGTCAGGGTGCCGTTCCACCGCAGCCGATCGCCGCTGGGCGAGACAGCTGTGAACGTGTTGCCCGGCCCGTGGATCTTCCAGATCGGGTACGCCTCGGCGTCACCCGAGTTGTCGAGCTGGATCGTGCCGATCGCCTGAGAGGCCGCGACGGTCAGCTTGGAGAGGCTGGAGAGGAACGGGGCGGAGGTGGCACCCGTGATCTGGCGCGTCTCGGTGACCGAGGACGTCCAGTACGGGTCCGGGGCTCGGAAGGTCACGACCGTCTCGAACTCGGTCTCGCCGATCGTCTCCACGCCGTACGTGAACTCGCCGCCACCCACCCGATAGACGTCTGTCACCCATCGGGTGCCGTCGTCGTTCTGGAGGGTGAGGGTGCACCTCCCGGCCAGCGCCAGGGCCAGCCGGGAGAGGTGCGCTTGGAGGTCCCGGCGATTCCTCGCGAGGATCTCGATAGGGATGTCGATGTCCCTGGGCAGGACTCGCCTACGTCGGTACACAGCGCCGTCGCCGGCCCCTTCGAGCCACTGGACGGCGACGGGGGGCAGGCCGAAGCCTGTCACCCCCGTCTTGGCCTGGAAGCCCAGGCCCTTGTCCGCGATCTCGTTGAGGTCGAGCGTGTCTGCGCCGCTGCTCAGCAGGAGCTTCGGCAAGACCGAATCACCATCCCATCCGGGCTCGGTTGGCAGCGGCGAAGAGATCCTCTTCGGAGCCGAGAGAGGAACCCGGTGCTGCGTAGTAGTTGAGGACCTTCGTCGAGCCGCCCGAGTCGGCCCCGGCGAGTGCCGAGGAGATGGCGGCCGTGACGCCACGCGAGGCGCCGAACGCACTGATCGACGGGGCGCCGAACTCAGTGCCGGCGACGTCGTTCGTCAGCTCCTTCAGGGACCGCTTGACGGCGTCGTACCGGGACTCCAGACCCTTGATGAATCCGTTGATCACGAGCTGGCCGGCGTTCACCAGCAGCACGCGGTCGAGGGACTCGGGGCCCTTCCAGTCCGTGAGCTTGTCCGTCAGGGAACCCAGGGCGTTCTTGACGTCGCCGAACATGCCGGTGATGCCGGAGATGAAACCCTTGATCAGCTCGATACCGGCGTTCTTCAGTGTCGAGCCGAGGTTGGACAGTGCTTCCCTGGCCTTGGTGGGCAGCTTCCGAACTTCGGTGACGGCCTTGAGCAGCCACTCACCGATCGTCGTGACCAGCTTGCTGAACGCTTCCCTGGTCGCCGTCCAGACCGAGTTCCATCCGTCGGAGAAGAACCGGCCGATCGAGCGCAGCCCGTCCATGGCCTTCGTGCCCAGGTTCGAGAAGAACGAGGAGAAGCCCGAGCTGATCGAGTTCCAGGCGTCCTTGCCGAACTGCGAAACCTTCTGCCAGCCCGACTTGAAGGCGTTCCCGATGAAGGTCAGGCCCTTCTTCACTGCGCCGAGGACGCCGACAGAGAGCCAGGTGATCAGGGCGCCGAGGATCGTGTCCCACAGGCCCTTCAGGAACAACCAGAGGCCGTCCCACATCTTCTCCAGGCCGCTGAGACACCGGTCCCAGTCGCCGGTGAAGATGCCCTCGAACAGGCCGATCCAGAATTCGAAGTAGCCCTGGATCATCATCCAGACGCCCTTGAAGATCTCGACCAGTCCTTCGAGGACCAGGGCGACGCCGTTGATCGCGGCGACCAGTACGCCGATCAGCAGCTCGGCGATGAACGAGATGATCGGGGCGAGGATCGGCATCAGGAAGTCGATCAGTGCCTTGATCGCTTCGAGGAACGGCATGAGCGCCTGGACCAGGCGATCGAAGGCGTCCTTGAGGAGCGGCAGCATCTTCTCTGCGACTTCCTTGACCACCGGAATCAGCGGGAGGATCGCGGCCGTCAGGATCTTGATCAGGATGTCGACCAGCGGCATGGCCGCCTGGACGATCCCAGCCAGGAACTCGGCGACGATCGGCAGGATCGGGGCCAGGCCCTCGATGAGGGCCGCGACGAGCGGGGCGACCGCCGTCAGGATCTGCGTGAACAGTTGGACGATGACCGGCAGGATGATCCCGAGGGCCTGGAAGGCCATGGCGAGCGCGTCCTGGATGATCGGGACGAGCTGCATGATGATCGGCGAGAGCACCTGGAAGGCGCTGGTGAGAGCGCCGCCGAGCAGCTCGATGATCGGCAGGATCGACGGGGTCAGCGCGGTGAACGCGGCGGCCAGTGGAGTCAGCGCGGCTGCGATGAGCGGGCCGAGCTGCGCGGCGAGTGCGCCGACGATCGTCAGGACTGCGCCGAGCGCCTGCCCCAGAGGGGCCAGTACGGGCAGCACTCCTTCGACGCCGGCCTGGATACCGTCGAACAGGGCGTAGAGGCCGACGAACACATGGGGCTGGTTCAGCGCGGCAGCGATGCCGCCCATGGCCGTGCCGAGGATCGTGCCGACCTGCGGCAGGAGCACCGCGAGCTGTACGGCGAACTCGCCGAAGAACGCCTTGACCTGCGCGCCGCCTTCGGTGGCCATGTTCTTCATCGCGTCGTGCGCGGCCTTGAACAGGTTGGTCATCTTGGCCTGCACGCCACTGCTGTCTACGGCCTCATGGACTCCCGCGAGGGTGTCCCGGACCATCTGCAAGGTGGAGCCGCCGGCCTTGGTGGCGGCGTTGGAGATGCCGGCGAAGATGCCGAACATCTCCTTCAGGATTCCGCCGAGATCCTTCAGGGCCTCGATGCCCTCGTCGATCTCCTGCTTGAGGCCGCTCTCGCCCTTCATGTTCAGCCAGTTCGACGCTCGCTTGGCGATGTCCACGAACCACGCGGCGAGCCTCGGGAGGTAGCCAGCGCCGACCTCGCCGAGCACCTTGATGATGTTGGCGAAGGCTCCGGTGCCCTTCGTGGCCTCGTCGATCGACGCGGAGAGGTCGTCGAACATGCCGCCGAGCGCGGGCGCGAGGCTGGTCTTGAGGGAGTCGGCGAAGCCGCCGAAGAACTGGCCGAGCTGGGTGGAGGTCTTCTCGAACCCGCTCGTCAGCTCGGGTATGAGCGTGTCGATCAGTTCCCTGATCGGCTTCTTGGCCTCGGCCCAGAAGTTCTTGCTGATCAGGTCTTGGAGCTGAGAGAGCTGCCCCTTCACCTGGGGCAAGACCTTGTTGAAGTCCTTGAACGCGGCGACGGTGGCACCGATGCCGATCGCCATGCCGCCGAGAATTCCGGGCAGGGCGAGGGACGTTGCTCCGATCTGCGCGAGCGAGGAAGACAGGGCGAAGAGGTTGCTCGTCGCGGCCAGGCCCCACCCGGCGAGGCCGGCGATGGCCGTGGCCAGCGTGCCGATGATCGGCACGTTCTTGTCGAGGTTCTTCAGGGTGTTGCCGAGCTTCTCGAAGAGGTTGCCGAGGACGCGGGCGCCGGACAGGGCCTGGAGCATCGCCGTGGCAGTCGCGGCGGCCGACAGGGAGACCTTCGGGAAGAGGTTCACCACGCGGTCGCGCGCCAGTCGGGCCATGGTTGCCACCACCGCGGCGATGGCGGACTTCGAGGTCTCCGGCTCGATCTCGGCCTTCAGGCCGTCGATCTTGTCCTGGAGGTCGTCGATCTCCCGTTCCACCTTGGCCTTGGCCAGGGCGTCCATCTCGGGAGTGATCTTCGCCTTCAGCTCCTGCATCTGCTGGAAGGCACCTTCGAGCTGACGCTTGAGCTTGGCCACTTCCTTCTCGTCGAGCTTCGGGTTGATGGTGATGTCGTCCATCAGCTCGCGGATCTCGTCGTACGCAGCCTGGGCCGTCGCGAGGTCCCAGTTCAGCTTGACCTCCGCCTGAAGGTCGAGCCGCGACTGGAGTTCGGCGCGGGCCTGGCGCAGTGATGCCTCGTCGAGTTCGACTTCGAGGTCCACGGTCCTGAGCTTGGCCAGCTCGCCTTCGATCTTCGCGATGGCTGCTTTCAGGGAGGCGTCATCGCCGTAGTCGACTTCCAGCTCCAGGCGAAGGTCGCCCTTCAGCATCTCGCGTACGGCGAGCAGCTCGGCCTCGTCGACCTTGACGTCGATCTCGATCTCGCGGAGCTTGCCCAGCTCGGCGTCGATCTTGGCGATGGCCGCCTTGATCGAGTCCTGGCTGGACTCGTCGATCCGCAGGGTGATCGTCTGGATCTCGGAGAGGCGCTCGCGCAGCATGTCGAGGCCGGCGGTCAGGTCGTCCTCGTTGAGGTCGATCTGGATGTCCGCCGCGTCGAGCTTGTTCAGCTCGCCCTGGATGCGGCCGATCGCCGCCCGGACCGAGTCCTCGTTGTCGAGGTTGACCTTGAGGTTGATGTCCTTCAGGGCCTGCTGTGCCTGGGCCTGGACCTTCTCGGCCTGGGCCTTGATGCCGTCCGCGTCGAGGACGACCTTGGCCTTGACCTCCAGGCCCTTCTCGGCCTGCTCCAGCTCCTTGCGGGCCTCTTCCTTGAACTTGCTCGTGTCCGGCAGGATGCGGATCGCTACGCGACCGACTACCTGTCCATCTGGCATGGCCTACCTCCGGGCGCTGAACTGCTTGTAGATCTCCGCCACGGTGAGGCGGCGCTTCTTCTCGCCCTTGCGGGGCTTCTTCTTGACCTTGGGTCGGGGGTACTCGGGGATCTTCGGAGCGCCCTTCTTGCCCCACTGGCCGCTCGCTCGGGTGTTTTGGTTGAGCGCGTCATAGAGGTCGGCTGCCATGTGGCGGTCCGTGCCCCAGCCGAAGTGCTCCCTGCCGCCCGACGCGAGGGCCATGGTCAGAGAGGTGTCGGGCAGCCTCCGCACCAAGAGGTGGACGAGGGCCGGCGAGGGCCCCCGACCTTCCACCACGTCCACGAGGTTGATCCCGTAGTGGAAGAGGAGGTCGGGGTAGAGCCCTTCGCCGTACTCGTCGATCAGGTGCGCGAGGCTTAGGCTTCCCCCGCCTGCGTGCCCTTGCTGTAGGTCTCGAAGATCTGGGCCAGGAGCGCGAGGTCGCCGCTGACCTGCTCGATCAGCTTCTCGGCGACCTTCTTGTCCTTCGCTACCAGGCGGATCGCGTCCGCCAGGACGTCGCCCTGGTCCAGGTCGGAGTCCTTGTCGAGCTTGTCCTGGAGGGACGCCAGCTCGTCGCGCTCGGCCTTCGCCAGTCGCAGCGGGTTGCGCAGGATGACGGTGGTCTTGTCGTCAACCTGGATGTCGGTCGAGCCGTACTTCGCGTCGGCGGCGGCGCGGATGTCGTCGAGGGAGAAAGTAGCCATGAGGTGCGGACCTCCAAGGGTCGGGGGAGAACGGGGGAGCGGACCATCGGGAAGGGCCTCCGCGGGGAGGCCCCCAGCGCGTAAGGAGGTCCGCACCACTTACGCGCTGGGGGAGTTGCTGGGTCAGACGACCTGGCCGGCGTTCCAGGAGTCGCCGTCCCAGTGCGTCTTCGAGCCGTCGCCGAGGACGACGTGCTGGCCGGTGGTCCAGGCGGTCGCCGGGCTGGCCGTCACGGTGCTCATGTCGGTGAGCTGGTAGGGGGCGACCGAGCCGGTCGGGGTGAAGGAACCGGGCGAGCCGGCGGTGGCGCCCGTGGCGACCGTGCCGCCGAGCGGGGTGATCGCGTAGGACCAGGCGTTGGCGCCGTGCGGCATCGGCTTCACGCCGAGGGGCAGGCCGGCGAGCGACTCGGTGTCACCGAAGGACAGGTCGTCGCTGCGGTAGATCTCGGCCTTCGGGGCGTAGAAGGCGAAGTGCGACTCGCCATCGACGAAGACCGCGAGGAAGGCGCAGGTGGTCGGCGTGGGGTCGACCGGGACGCCGACCGTGCCGTCCGGCAGAACCTGGGCGTTCGAGCCGTAGTAGAGCTTCAGGCCGTCCACGTCGAACTGCTGCAACGTGAAGCTCATCGTCTCCGAACGAGTGCTGTACTTCGTCCGGAGGGACTTGTTCTGGAGCGAGCCGATGGTGGTGGCCTCGCCGCCCTCGGAGGTGATCGAGAAGATCTCCTCCAGGCTGGTGTGGCCTACGGCCTCCCAGGGGGACAGCGGGGCCAGGAGGTCGGCCGGCATCTCGGTCCCGGTGGGAGCCGTGAGGTAGTTACCACTGCCGATGACGAGGGTTGCGGCGTCGTTCAGTGCCACGAGGGGTCTCCTTACTTACCCCAGGTGTGTTTCACTATCACACCTAGGGCTGGGTGTTCGGGATGGGGAAGGGACGGGCGCGTGGCTTACGGATCTCGACGTCGTACTGCGTCTCGTAGCGCCACACTCCGGTCGGGAGGTCGGCGTACTGCACGGGTCCGGTCGCAGTCGCCCAGTCGGTAGCCCGTCGAGGGGCTGAGGCCATGTCCACTCGGGTCAGGTGGCCGCGACCGGCGTAGACCTTCTGGTTCAGCCAGGCGTCGCGAAGGACCACGCGAACCGCCTCGGCGAGGATCGCCGCGTCAGCGTCGCCGTCCGGGTCCTCGCAGAAGGACTGGACCGAGATGCGCGCCGAGTCGGTGAAGCGGGCGTCGCCGGTCCAGGTGCCGAAGCTCGGGTCACGGCGGACGAGTACGAGAGGGAAGCTCTGGTCCCTGGCGATCAGGGAGTTCACGGCGATGCCGGGGAGGCCCTCGCGGAGCACCGCGAGGAGAAGATCCTCAACAGGGGAGAGTTCGGCCAGCGCCTTAATCTCGGCGGGAAGACCGGCCACGACGGGCACCCCCCTTCTTCTGGCGGATCTTGACGTGGCGCCTGACCTTCGAGCCGCCCTTGCGCGAGCGGGGGAGGTTGGCGGCGTCGGTGAGGATGTAGAGGCCGTTCATGGCGCCGACCGTGTACTCGTTGACGGTCTCGCCCTCGGGGTTCAGCAAGGTCACGTCGTAGGCACCGCGGCCCAGCTCGATCGAGAGCGCCGAGTTGGCCTTGCCTGCCTGCTCGTCGGTGGCGATGTCCTGGAGGACCACGTACCGGTCGACCCGGCCGCGCTCGGTCTGGATGCTGGTGTTGCTGACCGCGGCGCGCGACTTGCGGTCCTGCTTGACCCGCTGAAGGTTCTCCTCGGCCCGGACGCGAATCTCGAACTGGGTGAACTCGACCTCGCCCTGCACCCCATCCATCAGGGCCAGGTACTCCTCCAACTTCAGGCCCTCGACCGACTCGTCCCAGTCGATCTTCACGGCCGCTCCCGGATGTCGATCGACCAGTGCCGGGTCTTGCGGGTGCCGTGGTGGTAGGCCGGCGGCGTGACGATGTCCCACTGGGAGCCGAGCACCTCGACGCGGGACCACAGGGTCACGTCGGGCAGGTCGGCATCGACGACCATGCGGGTGATGTTGATCTGCTGCTGACCGGGGACTTCGGCCCGAGCCGAGCGCTGCGGGATGAGCGCACAGCGCACTTCGATCGGGCCCGCCGGGTCGGCCACAAGCACCTTGTTGCCTCGACTGTCGATGTGCTCGACCGTCTTCCAGACCTTCGCTGGTACGCCGCGCCTGCGCTGAAGGCTGCTCACCAGGGTTCCCCCTCGTCAGCGAACAGGGGGAAGTCCTTGCCGTGCTCGGTCGGCACGAGGCCGGCGGAGACGGGGCGAAGGACGGTCCGCCAGGCGACGACGTCCGCCGAGTACAGGGGGGCAGCCGAGCGGCCGGCCAGGGAGGCGAGGAGTCGAGTCTCCTCGTCGGTGAAGTAGACGGTGCCTGCGTTTTCGCCGGCCGCGTCGTTCCAGCCCAGGGTCTCGTCGCCCGCGCGGGACTGGGTGTAGCCGTCCGGGTTGGACATGTACCGCTTGCACGCCTTGAGCACGAGGGTGCGCACCATGCGGGGCGCGGAGGCGTCCGGCCAGTCGCGCCCGTAGTGGGCGGCCAGGTCCGAGGCGTCCTCCAGGGCCGACGTCGCGATGCGCTCCTCGTCAGCGTCGAGCGTCCAGTCCAGTCGCCCCTTCAGGTCATCGAGGGTGGCATAGGCCACGGGATCTCCTTACTCGTCGGGGCGAGAAGGGCCGGGCGCGATGTCTCACTATCACACCCGGCCCTGCTCAGTGACTGGATTAGACGGAAGCGCCGTCAGCCGGGCCCGCGATGCCGGTGATCGCAGCCAGCTCCTGGGCCTTCTCGTCCGGGCCGTCCGGGTCCGGCAGGACGTCAGCGGTCGCGTCGAGGTCGAGCTTGATCGCGCGGACGAAGTGCTCGTGCTCGGAGACGAACGCCTGGCGGGTGTTGGCGTCGCGGCCGATCAGGGTGTCCTGAACGATGCGGAAGCCCTTGTAGGTGTTCACGATGCTGCGATCCGTCATGCGGGTCGCGTCGTAGTCGCGAATCCAGCGCAGCGCCACACCGTTGTAGGACGCGGCAGCACCGAACGGGACGGACTGCGGGACGGACGGGGCACCGGTCGCGAAGATGAACGCGGAGCCGACCATCGCGACGGCGAAGTCAGCGGGCAGCTCGTTCGAGACGACGATGTTGAAGCCGAACCGGCGGCCGATGGTGGCCTCCTTCAGCGCGGAGACAGCCTCGGCGTCGCCCACGTTGGAGGCGAGGTTGAGCTTGTCGTCCGAGAGGAGCGCGGTCTCCCAGCCGGAACCGACCAGGAGGGTGCGCTGCTCGGCCGGCACCCGGAGCTTGTTCATGACCTCGCGGGCGCGGATCAGGGTGCCTCGCAGGTCACGGCCGGACTTCGAGCCGGCCAGGGTGATCTCGTACGGGGCGTCGAGCAGGTAATCGACGGCCTGGTACTCCAGGCCCTTGCCGACCGCCTCGGTCTGCTTGGCCATGAGCTTCGCCCAGCCGTTGAGGTCGAACGCTTCCTGCTCGTCGGTGAGCTGCACGGCGGAGTAGATGTCCCCACCGAAGGTCACCTGCACCGTCTTCTCGCTGTAGGTGTCGAACTGGATCTCGGTGCTGCGATCGTTCCGCCACCCGTACGTACGGAACGGCAGGACGCCTTCGACCTTGACGTTGATGGCGTCGCCCTTGGCGCCCTTGAACTGGTCGACGCCCTCGCGCTGGAAGACGGCAGGGACGACGAGGGACTCTTCGAGAGCGACGGCCGCGGTTGCGGCGAGCTTCTCCGGCTTGATGACGTCGTGCGGCGTGTAGGCCACGGGATGGTTCTCCTGTCGGTAGGAAAGGGGAGGCTCGGCATGTTGGTCTCACTAACACACCTGGGCCAGAAGAAAGGAGGGTGCTCAGTAACCGCGCCTGCGCGCGGCACGAGCGGCCTTGACCGGGTCGAAGTCGTCGTTGCCGTCAGGCGGCGTCAGACCTCCGCCGAGGGACTCGGGGGCCGGCGATGCGATGAGCTTCTGAAGCTCCTGCGCGTCGGCCTCCAGCTCCTCGGGCGTCGCGCCGGTAAGGCGCTTGGCCAGGGCCTCGGGCAGCTCGTACTTGGCTGCCACGCTGTTGAGCAGGATCTGCCGCTCCAGCGCTTCGTTCTGCGCCTTCAGCTCAGCCACCGCGGACTCGAACTCCTCGGGCGTCTTGGCGTTGGCGAACTTCGCCTCGACCTCACGCAGCTTCACGCGGTAGTTCGCCGCCTCGGCGCGGACGTCGGTCAGCTCCTTGCGGAGCACCTCGGCCGGCACCTCTTCGGTCGGCTTGTCGTCCGGCTTCTGCTCCGTCTCGTCGCCCTTGGGGGCCTCGCCCTCCGGGGGCGTCTCAACGGTCTGCTCGGTCTCGGTGCTGGGGGTTTCCTGCTCGGGCACGCTCACGCCTCCTGGACGCTCGGGGATGTCTGCCGCGCCTCCTGGGCTGCGGCCTTCTGTTCTTGCCGGATGAACCGGCGCCAGGCGGACACAGCCGCCTTGCCGGACAGGCCGCGTGTGACCTTCGGCCACAGCGCCTCGTACCGGCGGTTCAGCTCGTAAAGGTCCGAGCTGCCGTACTGCCCGCGCGAGAAGATCGGCTCGGCGTAGCAGTTGCAGTTGTCGTGGAATTTGTCGCCGTCCGCGTAGTTGCCGGACTCCAGGTCGGCGAGGGACGGGCCGGCCTTCTTCTGCGACCGGTAGACAGCGCCACGAGAGATGAGCATCGCGCACCACCCGCAAGGGGTGCCGGTACGCGAAAGTCTGATGTAGCCGAGGACTCGACGGTCCTTGCTCATGTGGTTCCACACCGCAGAGCGACCACCGTTGTTCACGATCCGCGCAGCCGCCGCGGCCTGCCTGGCGCCCGCCTCTTGGTGGGCTTGGTCGCGGGCCTTGTCGACGTCCGTCGCGGGCTTGCTCTCGTCGATCGCTGAGGTCTTGCGCTCCAGGTTGGCCGGGCCGAGGAGATCGAGGATGGTCCTCGCCTCGTCCTCCGCCTCGCGCTCGATCCGCTCCTCGTCCTCACGTAGGCCGGGCAGCTCCTCGACCAGGATCTGGTCGTCGTTCGGGTCGTCCTCGACCTCCTGGGCCGAGTCGTCCTGACCTTCCTCGCCGGCTTCCACGGGCGCGCCGCTCGCGGCCGGCGAGGAGGGGTTGGGAGCAGGAGAAGCCGAGTCCGAACGCTCCTCCAGGGAGCCGTCCTCGGCATCTCCGACCAGCGCGGCGAACTCGCGCCGCAAGGTATCCAGAGTCACGTACGTAGGCTCCGGATGGTACGGATCAGCCACCGTTGTGCCCGTGCGCAGAGCGCGGGCCAGACGGTAGTAAGCGCGGGCAAGGTCCCGGCTCATGCGGCGCCGGGACATCACCAGCGTGATGGCCTTGCGCAGCCACGCCGTGGACGTGGCAGCCCTCGCGGTAGCGGGGACTGCCTGCCACAGCTTCAACGCCTCCTCGACGGTGCCCGCCCCGATCTGGGTGAGCGCCACCTGGAAGGCGACGGACGCCTGGTCAGCCTCAGCCTGTTTGGTTGGGGTCGTCACGCGGCGAGCACCTCGGATTCAGGCGCCGGCGGTACGGACGTCACGGACGGGGTGGCCCGCGTCAGCGCGGAAGCGAGCTGCCCCACGGAGTCGTCGTCCTCGGCCATGTCCAGCCAGTCCTCGTACTCCGACTGGGTCACGCCAGGCACGCGCTTCCACAGGCCCCTCTTGGGGATGCCGAGCTGCTCGGCCAGCTTGCCGAGAGCGTCAGCGGCCTGCGCGAGGCTGCGCGACTCCATGTCCCGCCACTGCACTTCGCCGTGGAAGTCGTCAGCGGACGAGGCGTTGCCCTCCAGCTCGGCCGCCAGGCGGAAGACCCTCTCCCACGACTCGCCGAAGATGGAGCGGAACTCGGTGATCTTCCGTGCGAGCGCGGTCTCAGCCGCCAGGAGGGCCTCCGCGGAGAGGTTGGCGATCTGCCCCAGCATGTGATGAGGCGGGGTCTGCGAGATCGCTGCCCAGTGCCTAATCGACATGTCCACCGAGTCGATCAGCGAACTGATCGGCCCGGCCGGCAGGCTGCCGAACTTCACGTCGGGGTCCTCGGCGAAGAGGAACCGGCGCGCGTTGTGGTTGATCGGCAGAGGGATCGGGTTGCCCTGCTCGTCGAGGACCAGGTCGCCCGTCTCCGGGTTCCGCTTCAGCGGAGGAGCCATGCCCGTCGCGTAACGCACCTCGTGCGAGGTGTACGTCTGCGCCACCAGCAGGTCGAAGATCGTCTGGTTGATGCGGTTCTGGAGCGGCACCATCGGCTCGACGACGCCGACCGTGCGACCCTCCAGGTCGACGGACGCGGCGAACCGGGTCACCGGACACTCGCTCGCGCCGTGCGCCTTGCCGGCCACCACGCGGATGCCGTCCGGGTCCGTCAGCGACTTGAACGACACCGCGTACTCGCGCTTGCCGTCCCACATACGGGCCCTGCCCGGCACGTCGGGCTTCGCCCAGGCCGTGATCGTCAACGCCGCGTGCGGCGTCTCGTCGTTCGCGGGGTCCTCGTACAGGGCCGCCGTCTTCTTGGCCGACAGGCCCTTGGAGATGACGCCCTTCTTGGTCTTCTCGGTCAGCACGAAGCTGTGCCCGTACGCCAGAGCGCCCCGGTAGATGGCGGCCTGGCGCGCGTCCAGACGCGAGCGCTGCCAGTGCGACCACTCGACCGAGCTGGAGGCCGGCGCGGCAGGCAGGTCCGACTCGCCCTCGCCGGGGCGGAAGCCGTCCACGTACAGCGCCTGCGCGGGTGTCCCGATCAGCAGAGGCATCCAGTTGGACACCGCCCGCTTCGCGAGCAGCTTGTACTCGTCGTCCGCCTGGGGCGGCATGTACGGGTCGTCGTGCTTGCCGTGCACGTAGTTGTCGATCCGCTGGAGTCGGCTCTCGTCGCGATCGAGGATGGCGAGGAGTTCCTTCGCCAGCGATGCTGGGCTGGTGTCGGCCATGCCTCACCACCTTCCTGTCTGTCTATCACACGTCTACATGAAGTAGCCCCGGCCGGAACGAGGCCGGACCTTCTTGCCGCGGGCGCGCAGGTCGTAAAGCGCCTCGTGCGCGAGCATCAGGGCCGCGTACGCGTCGACCTTGCGGGGCGACTCGCGCGACTCCTTGCCGAAGGAGATGCCGTAGTTGTTGGTCCGGCGCCTGGCGTTCAGCGTGTGCCGGCGCAGTGCGAGGTCCCCGTCGTAGCGGAGCTTGCGGTCGAAGATCGAGCGCATCAGGCGCTCGTGCGCCATCGTCGAAGACTTCAGCGAGGAGCGCATGTCCCAGCCGATCGCGTCCTTCGAGGCCGGCGACTTCACACCCAGGCCCTCGCCGTACATCTCCGACCACTCGGAGATGTACGACTCCCACAGAGCCACGTCGGCGTAGAACGCCCGCACGTTGTGCACGCGGAAGGCGTCATGGACAGCTGAGTCGACCTCGGCCCGAGGTACCGACCAGCCCTCACCGCGAGGACCGTCCGGCTTCTCCCACAGGCCCAGGACGAAGGCGCACATGTCCTTGATCCGGATCGCGACCAGCGCGGTCGCGTCGTCCGTCTTGCCGCCGTCGAAGCCCATGACGATCTCGTCGCCCGGCTGGAGCGTGGCGCCCTCGTGCAGGATGTCGGCGAGCTGCTCGGGCCCGTACAGGGCGTCTTCCTCGGCGACGATCTGGTTCAGCCACATACGCCGCGACCGCGAGGCCGAGATCGTCGTGTCGAGAACCGACTGGATGATCGTCTCGGCGACCAGCCAGACCGCGTCACCGCGGATCTTCGGCAGCACGATCCGTAGCGCCTCGGGCGTCAGCGGAGTCTTCGGGTGCGCCTCGATCGAGTCGTAGAGGAAGCCGATGTCGATGGCCTTGCCCTCGCGGATCTTCTCGAAGGCTTCCCGCATCCGCTCGGCGACAGAGTCTTCGCCGGGGAGGTAAGCGTTCGTGATCGCGAGATACCGCGAGTCCTGCTTGGTCGCGTTGCCGTCGATCGTCTCGTACATCTTGTGGCCGGCGTTCCCGAGCACCCAGTGATGGGTCTCGTTGAGCAGGACGAACGTGGTCCGCTTGCCCTCCAGGGCGCGGTACGACGACGTCACGGCTTCGAGCCGGCACTTGCCACCGTTGGCGCGGATCAGGACCGCGCCATCCTTGATGTTGTACTTCGCCTTGAACTCGTCGCTCATCAGCGACGGGATCAGGGCCATGGTGTTCGTGGTCTGCGACTGGTTGACGGCCGTGACCTGAACCCACGCACGCGGGTGGGCCACGCCGACCGGCTCGCCGGCCTCGTCCCAGTGAGAGAAGCGCGACGGCCCACACAGCTCGACGAGACACAGCACGGCGAGCAGAGGGTCCTTGCCCCAGCCCTTCATCCTCTGCAACACGCCCTTGCGGGCGGTGAACCGGCCGTTCTCGTCCACGGCGTACCAGTGGAGGACGAAGCGGAGCTGCTCCCTGGTGAACTTCCAGGGGCCGCCCTCCTCGGAGCGGAGCCACTCGGCGCACCAGCCGGCGATCTGCCAGCCGAGGGTCTTGTGGGGCAGCACCCAACGCCCGAAGGCGTCACGCTGCCAGGTGGGCCCGATGAACTCGGGCTCCAGGAGGTCGATCTCCTCGGGGGTGAGGACAGCCTGCTTGGCCATGGCGCACCCCCCAGGGAAGATCAGTCCACCCCGAGATCCTTCTTGTAGTCGGCGATGGCCAGGACTGCGGCCGGCGTCTCGTCCGGCTCGGGCTCCTGAAGTTCGATGCGCACGCGGCGCCTATCTCCCTCGGCGACCAGGAGTCGCTCGAAGGCCGAGTAGATCGTCTGGAGCATCTGCCCCGACCTCTTGCCCGACTTCTTGTAGTGGGAGAGGTCTTCACACAGCGAGTACGCGAACGCCCAGTCGCTGTTCTGGTAGAAGTCGGCCTGACCGGAGGACTTCAGCGAGTCCCACAGCCGGCGCGCGATGGGGTGCCAGTCGCGGTCCGCGTTGGGGACCTTGACCGGCTTCATCTCGCCTCTGGTCACCGACTGCTGGTCGGTGCCCTTGCGCGACCGGGGGCGCGCGAGGTCTTCTTCACGGTTCGGGACGGGGCCACGAGCGCCCACCGGTCACCTCCCTTCAACGCAGCACGCTGAGAGCGTCCTGTAGTGCAGAACCGAGGAGTGCGCCGAAACGCCTTACCTCCTGGCCATCCCGCTCGATCACGACGGTGGGCACTGCCACAACGTCGTAGATGGTGGCCGTATCCAGGCCGCTTCCAGTTGAGACGTCGATCTTCTCGGCCTCGATGCCGAGCGCCTCCAGCTCGGCCAGGAGCACGGGGCCGAAGCCCCGGCACGGCCGGCACGTGGGGGAGGTGAAGTAGAGGATGCGCGTCACACCAGGCCGCCCGTCAGGAAGTGCGCGGACAGCCAGGCCATGAAGGCGAGCAGAACAAGCCGCCGCACACGCACTGAACCGGTAGCCGCCGGTCGCTGCTCTCCTGCTCGGCCGATGCCGAACCACTTCCAGACGTGCTCGGAGAGGGTGTCTCCTCGGTCGTCTCGGGCAAGGGCTACTCCTTCGATGACACAGAACGCTCCGAGCCAGCCGACCCAGAGCCATGACCAGATATCCATGTCGATCCGGCAGGGCTCGAACCTGCGACCTCGGGGTTATGAGTCCCGCGCTCTACCGACTGAGCTACGAATCGTGAGCACGCCCGGCAGGAGTCGAACCTGCTGGCTGCGGCTTTGGAGACCGCGCCGCGACCACTCGCTCGAACGCTCCTCAGCCCGCCGTAGCGGGAAGTCGAGCCCCTCGGGGTAGCGAGCCGAGGGGCGAGGCACGCACCAAGGGAGAGGAGGCCCTGGGGTGCCGGCTGGCGCTCTACGAGCAGGGGGAGGACTCGGAGCTGCCAGGTCTTACGTGAAGCCCGGATGGGCCTCGTCACGTCGGAACCGCTTACTGATCTGCCGCCGCTTTCGCGCGCTGGCCGCGGCCCCTTCTTGCGATGACTTCCGCTGGTGATGCCATCCGCAGAGCGATCTCAGGTTGGCTTCTCGATGATCGTCACCAGCGATGATGTGGTCCACGTCCGTGGCCAGCTCGTCGCACCGCTTGCCGTACTGGTCTCGCGCGGTGCACTGATGGCCGTCTCGCCGAAGGACTCGTCTCCTGATCCGGTCCCAGTCATGGGGTAGCCGGCTCTTTCGGTCCGAGTCACGCCACTGAGGCAGGCGATCACCTCCTGGCCGTGGAAGCTGATCCCCTCGACGACGTCCTACCTGAAGAGGTAGCTGCTCGAAGCTGTCGACCCGAGGGGCAGTCTGTAGGAGTACGTGGCTGCGTTCAGTGGGCGCTCCGCGCCCTAACTGCCAAGCCCGAACTACGTCAGTCGGAAGCATCTGGCGAGGCCCGACAGGGCCTCCAGCCTGCTAGTTCGTCTAGCCACTGACGCTTACATATATATATACGGAAGACGATCTTGGTTTTTTGCGGAGCATCTTGGGTGACCCCTGTCACACTTACACATGCCTGTTGGCTGACGACTGCGCCGCCTCGCGGCGGCGGTCCAGGGCTGGACTCGACGGCGAGAAGATTCAGTGCGGCGAAGCCGCGGTGGCGCCCTACCGGGCGCACTGAGCAGTGCCGGCTGACGAGGCTGGGGGCGGCGGAGCCGCCCGTGTAGAGCTGTCCGGCTGTACGGCCTGGCGCCGCGCGACGGCGCAGTGATACATCCACTCTGTGCAGCGCTGGGGAGCGCTCTGCGGCGCTCTTGCGCCAGCTCTGGCCTGCGATGCAGCGCTCCGGGGCCGTGTGGCCGGCACCCCCGATCGACCCTGAAACCGTGGCGCGATCTTGGCTGCTATCACACGGCGATCCAAAAACTCGCGCGTAAGGGGCCCTCCCCCACCCCGCCCGTTACGTTCGAAGCTAAAGACTTCAGTTCGCCGATGCTTGCGCACGCGGACAGTCGCGCCGCCGAAGGGTTCAACGCCAAAGACTTCAGACCGAAGGGCCGGGCAGGGGGCGGCCAGCGGCCAGCACAGCGGCCAGCGCGCACACATAGGGGGAACGGGCCGACCACATAGAGAACGGCCCGCAGAACGGCGCACAGACCCGCTCTGACCAGCGCAAACGCACGCCAGGACCGGCCCGGAACGGGCCCAACGTGAGAGACAGACCAACCAGGCCCGCGAATCCGGACAAGACAGGACAGAACCAACGGTCTCGTTTCGGTAACGGTCGAGGGACACAACGGGTTGAACCGGACACGCAAGGGGTTGTGTGACGGGCGTCACATCACTGGGTATCAGTACAGGTCAGAGCGTTGTGGATCAAGGAATCCGGCCCGAATCCAGGCCGATTCGCTGCGATGGGATAGACAGACAAACTTGTCCCGTGCTTTTGTTCTCCCATCACACCGACCGGCACCGAGCCGGACGGGACGGACGCAAGGGAGGCAGGACATGAACGCGAATCACAGCCGCGACACATACGGGCCCGGCCCGTAACGCACTCCGCACCGGAGTGATGCCGGGCCGGATGGGAGCCGGGGTGCCTTCCTAGGGGTCGAGACCTAGGGCGCGTAGACGACTACGTGCGGCGGATGGCGAACGGACTAGCCAGCTTCACCAGGAAACGGAGCCTTGCGGCACCCGTGCGCGTCATGGCGGCGGGATACGTATGGCAAGCGAAGCAAAGGGGCGTCCCGTCTTTAGGGGCGCACCGATGGGGTCGACTCCCCGGATGCCTAGCTTCACCCATGCAGCCAACTAGGAACGGTCGTTTCCCGCTCCCCAGGGAGTGCCTTACCGCCCCTACGGAAGGGAGGTAGCCAAAGGGCCGACAGTCGGCCCCATGGCGGTAAGGCACTCCCTAGGGGGCGGGCACGGGGCCTAGTCCACCCCGTTCCGAAGAACGGACCGCAGTACCGCAGTACCGATAAGCCATACGCAGAAACCGCGCCCGGTAGGCGCACGCCGAAACTCTGACCACTGCCCGACGCTGAACACGAGCGAGTCACTCCCCGATGTGGGGAGGTACCGCCGTGCCTCGCTCTGGGGACACGTTCACACCACGGCTTCTGTCGACCTACCGCACGCATCCGGTCGGGGCGGGGAGAACGGGACGTACGCAACGTCGCCGCCCCGCCCCTGTACCGGCACGCCTTCAGGCTGGCCGGCCTTCGGCCAGTCCGAAGGGTGCCCGTACCCGAGCACCCCCTACGTTCCACGGAGGAACCATGCCCGTATCCCTGGACAAGGCGAGCGACACGCTCTGTCTGTCCGATGCCGCCCGCGAGTTGGGCGTCACCCGTGCCACCGTGACCAACTGGCACCAGCGGCACGCCGACTTCCCGCACGTCGAATCGCTCGGCGGTATGCGGTACGTCAACCGCACCGCGCTGTACCTCTGGCTCGACAAGGGCGACCGCTGGGCCAAGATCCGGCAGGCGCAGGCCAAGCAGGCCCCGGAGGTGCGCAAGCCGCGCGTCCGCCGCGATGTCGCCGAGCTGCGCCGCCTGATCGCGGAGCACGAGTCTGCCCTGGTGCGCCTGCACCGCGAGCTTCGCCGCTCGCTCGATGTGTGATAGACTGACAACGAAAGCGAGAGACCATGCGTAACCCGTTCGTGCCGCACCCGGTGCCCACCATCGAGCACCGATACGAGATCAGGTTCTACTTCTTCGGTGAGGATGAGCCGTCGATCACCGAGCGAGGCGCTCGCCGGAGCGTCGCAGCCCGCGCCATCCGGAGCGTCCGCCAAGAGCGGGCGAAGGGCCATGACGTGCGGGTGGAGGTCAAGCACACACCCACGTACGAGGAGTACGAGGAGACGCTGTGCTTCGGCTGCATCGCCCGCCCCACGACGTGGGAGTGGGACTGCGATGGGCGATACCGCACGGCCACGTGCGACTCCGATCAGTGCGACTGGTGGTCCTCGGTGAGGGCCCGCGAGACGCAGGGCACGGTGTGATAGTCTGACGAAAGTCAGCAGGGCGTGAGCAGCCACCCCCCTGGTGCGAGTCCGGGACGCCCGCTCAGCAAGACCCAAGTGTGATAGACTGACAACGCTTCGGAGGAACCCCCAGTGATCCGATTCACCAGCCCCAACCGCTACAAGTTCGCGCTCCGCTCGGCCCGCGCTCTCTCCGATCGCATCGCCGACGCGACCTCGAAGCCCGAAGAGATGCCCGACGACGCGCGGTACTACCTGACGGCCGACAACCAGGCCGGCTTCGGGGTGACCCCTGACGGCACCCTCATCGGCCTGTTCTCTCTGATCAAGGGGCGGGGACACACCCTGGTGCAGGTCGCCATCGACAAGGGCGCGTACCTGCTCGACTGCTTCGACGGCTTCCTGCCGACGTACTACCGCGGGTTCGGCTTCGTCGAGACCGAGCGCGTCCCCAACTGGACGCCGGGCGAACCCGACGTCGTCTTCATGGCCCTGCCTGCACACGAGCGGGCGGAAGCTGCATGATCCACCGGCTCCGCCGGTAGGGAGAGCGGCACACTCCGGGCGTTCGAGTCCCCGGCTCCCGCTGCCTCTGCACACACCAGGTGTGATAGAGTGACTGAAAGGAACGCATGATGACCATCTCCTTCGAGAAGGCCGCCGTCCCCACCGCCCAGGCCGTCGCCGCCCTGGAGATCGAACTCCGCCAGGTTCGCGACGCCCTGGAGCTGGTGACCGCCGAGCGCGACAGTGCGCGTCACGTCCTCGGCTCCCGCGACGCGATCATCTCCAACCTCCGCGACGCCGTGGAGCGCGAGAAGCGCGAGGCGTACGCCGCCCGCGAGAAGTACGGCAAGCTCCGCGCCGACGCCCACACCCTCCTGCGTGAGCTGGTGGAGGAGTACGACCTCGACACCCACCGCGAGGACATCTCCAACAAGGGCGAGGAGATCGGCCTCGACTCCCTGGAGTACAGCTACAAGGGCTCCATCACCATCCGGTTCGACTTCGAGGGCCTGCGCCGCAAGGACGGCAACGAGCTGACCGAGAACGACATCCGCGAGTACCTGGTCGGCAGCCTCCAGGAGAGCGGACGCCTGGAGCTGGACTACTACGACTCCCTGCCCGGCGACATCGACTTCGAGCTTGAGTGAGTGTGTAAAACAGACCGCCCGTAGGCGGTAGGGAGAGCGGCCCACACCGAGAGTTCGAGTCCTCGGCTCCCACCGGGACGGCAGGCATCGCCGCCAGTCCCTCACCCCACCCCACCCACCTTGAAGGGACACCCATGTCTTCCCTCGACCGCGACACCCTGACCGACATCGCCGAGCGTTCCCTGAAGCGCCCGTCCGACGCGATGTTCTGGGACGACCGCCTCTTCACCACCCACGGAGCGCTGTTCTCCTGGGCCGAGCTGGGCGACGACATCTTGGAGGAGTCCAACTACCTCTCGGCCCTGGCGTTGATCCAGGGGGCGGCCGGCGATTTTGCGGACGACCATGTCATCGACGGCTCCGCCCGGCACTTCGCCTTCGGCAGCCTGCGCACCATCTACGTCCAGGTTTACGAGACGTACGAGGAAGAGTGCGAGTGCGCCCCGACCTGGCAGCACGAGGACGAGTGCGAGCGGGACGAGGACTCCTGGTACTGCCAGAGCTACTGCCTGACCGAGTGCGACGGCGAGCAGTGCCTGCCGGATGAGCGGGAGTTCACCCCCGCGTTCATCGAGGCGGCCGGGCTGGCATACGGCCTGCTCGACTACCCGATCATCGACGAGTCCGACTACTCCGAGCGGGAGATGGAGCGCTTCCGCAAGAACGTCGAGGACGCGGTCGACGACGTCCACAAGCAGCACTGGGACGACTCCGACGCCGACCGCGAGGCGATCTTCGAGCGGGCCTACGACGCCCTTCAGGACCTGTACGGCCATGAGGCGAACGCCGATGTGTCGTGGTCCCGCGTCGCCCAGATCTGGAACGAGCACCGCGAGAACTACTTCGTCGAGCGTGCGAACGAGGCACTGAACGCCCCCCTCGACGGCCAGCTCCTGCTCATCGCGGCCTGAACCTCCACCCCCCAGGGCGAGCGGCACACACCGGGAGTTCGAGTCCCCGGCGCCCACCATCGCGGACGTCTGCCCGCGAGCAGCAACCCAAGGAGCAACCGTGTCTCTCTCTGTCAGCCTTCTCACCGAAGCCTTTCGTCCGCTGGCCCGCGTCTTCGGCGACGGGATGACTGCCGACCACGTCGGCTCGAAGTTCACCTGCGGTGAGGCGGACGAGATCGCCCTGGCCCTCTGGATCAGCGGCCACCAGGACGCCGCCCTGACCTGGCTCGTCGGCCACGCCGAGGGCGAGGACTGGGACGACGCCCACGCCCACGAGTTCGACGAGGAGCAGGACGCCGACCGCGAGGCGCCCCGCGTCTTCAGTGAGGACGAGCTGCGTGAGTACCTGCGCGGGCTGTCCGAGAACTACCTGGAGTCCCTGCGCATCATCGCGGCTGCCTGATGACCGACACCGCAACCATCGCCCTGCGCATCGAGAACTTCTACGTCGCGGACGGCGTCGAGATCGAGACGACGGCCATCGTGACAGTGCCTCTCCCGCTGCCCGAGGAGGACACCGACGAGCGCATGGAGTGGGAGTACGAGCACATCTTCCCGGCTACCGGCACGGGCAGGTCGGGCGACGCCGTGTACGACGTCGAGGTTTCCGAGTCGACCGCCCCTGAACTGCGCGGTCTGACCTTCGAGTTCGGCTACTGAGGAGCTACATCATGACCATCACCGTGACCGAGCAGATCGCACAGATCCTGACCGACGAGAACGTCCAGGACATCATCGACACCGCAGCGTACGGAGGGATCACCTACTGGGCGATCGAGCCGACCCCCGCGGAATTCGCCGGCCTGCCCTCCGACAAGCAGTACGTCGTGGTCGAGGGCGACGACGAACGCTTCTGGGGAGGGGACCGCGAGGTCGAGGCGGTCCACTACATCAGCCGTGACCAGATACGAGCGGCGTACGCCAAGCTCCTGGACTTGAACCAGCAGTACGTGAACCGCGAGTACCACGGGTACATCGTGCAGTCCTGGATCGACCGGAACGACCGGGACGGAATCGACACCTGCATGATCGACGCGGGCACCGCCGACATCCTGGTGCAGGTCGCGATCTTCGACGACGTTCGCTACGGCTAGGTGTGATAGACGTACCGATGTGATAGTCTGGCAACGCCAGCAGGGAGACCGGCAGACGCCGGGGTTCGAGTCCCCGGCTCCCGCCATCGCGGATAGACCGCGAGCTGCAAGCCCAAGGGCGTGAGCGCATGAGCACCACCTTCTCCCTCCGAGAACTCACCACTGCCGCGAACGGCGGCGCCGACCTGGTCCTTGACGGCCTGGATCTGGGCGACCGAGACAGGGACCTGATCAACCTGGTCGTCAACGCGATCGTGACCGTCGCCGAGGACCCGCAGGTCGACGACCTCGACTCGGTCATCGAGACCAACTACGACGAGTCCCCCGAGGACGTCCGCAACTGGTGGGACTGGTAAGCCGCCAGTCCGACCAGCGTCAGTAACACCAACACACCCACGAGGAGGTCGCCGTGAGCGACGAGCAGATCATCCACACCGTCGAGATCGCAGACGGCACGATCCACATCAAAGTCCTGATGGCCGAGCGCAAGACGTACACCAACTGGGACGGCAACGAGCGGCGCGAGGTCGAGGAACTTCAGGCGCGGGCCTGGGTCAGCACCGACCCGGAGTTCAAGTCCGACACCGACCTCGGCTTCGTCAAGATTCGCGGCCGGAAGTACGCCATCGAGCACGTCATCAAGCGCCTGCCCGAGGGTCGGGGCTACCTCGACCGGCACGGCATCGCGATGAAGTGGCAGTCCGAGGCGAGCTACCGAGGCGGCTACCGCAACGACCGGGGTTCTCAGGTGAGCTACGACGCCAAGGCGTACGGGCAGCTCGGAGAGATCGAGCGCGAGGCGCTGAACCAGTTCGAGAAGGACAACCCCATGTGGATCACCGACAGCATCCGCCTGCTGTTCGAGTACGAGCGCAACCACCTGGAGGGCAAGGCCAAGCGCAAGCGGGACGAGGCGAAGCAGCACGAGGCCGAGGCCGCGAAGTGGCAGGCGCGCATCGACGAGCTGCTCGCCGCCTGATCCACCTGAAGTAGACGGGACGGGGCCGAGGTGAGATCGGCCCCCTCCCTACCCCCAACAGTACGAGAGAGAGCAAGGACATGGGACGCATGAAGGACATCGCGATCGACCTGATCAGCTTCGAGCTGGGAGAGCTGGACGACGACGAGACGCTGGACCTGTTCGCCACTCTGATCCGCAGCGGCATGGTCTGGACCCTCCAGGGCTACTACGGCAGGACCGCGGAGCGGCTGATCGCAGCGGGCCTGATCACCGAGGCCGGCGAGGTCGTCGCCGACGCCCTGGAGGAGCTGGCCGCATGAGCACCCCGAGGCAGCTCGCCGCACGAGTCGACGCCGACCTGGCCCGAGCCATCGAGACGCTCGCCCCCACGGGCTTGAGCTACAGCGAGATCGTCAAGCGGGCGGTCGCCCAGTTCGCCGAGATCTACCAGGTGGCCGTGACCAACGGTGTCGCCCGGCCCAACGAGATCCCCACCCTCACCGCCTACCGCTACCAGCTTCCGCCTGCGTGGCAGCCGCCCCGCACCGGCGCCATCAACCTCCCCCGCCTGAAGTCCCCGAAGGAGTAGTCCCATGAACTTCCGTACCAAGATCCTCGTCTCCGCCACCGCCCTGTTCGCCTTCGCCGCCGGTATCACCGTCGACCTGGCCGCCGCCCACCTCGCCGAGTCCGCCCCGTCCGCCTCGTCCACCGACCAGATCACCCTGACGTCCTCCTCCGTCCGACCCCCGAGCCCGAAGCTCCCGACCCGGCCCTGCCCCGAGGACGACGGCACCGCGAAGAACTGCTACTGGGACGCGGCCCAGCTCGGCAACGGGAAGGGCCACTCCTACATCGTGGACGCCCGAGGCAAGCTGATCTACCTCGACCCGAAGCTCAACAACCCGAGCGCCCGGCTGAAGTTCGCCAGGCAGAAGCAGGCCGCCGGCTGGGAGTTCTGGGGTGCGGTCTGGGGACACCAGCTCTGCTGGGCCAAGGTCGGCGACACCTCGTACATCCACTGCTTCGACGGATTCCGCGAGACTTCCTGACCCCCAAATGTGATAAAGCCACAGCTTTCAGGGTGACCGGCAGGCACCAGGGTTCGAGCCCCTGGCACCCACTCATCGAGTTCCCCATCGAGCGAGAGGACCACGACAGTGAAGTGCTACGTGACCAGCAGTGCAGGTGTGCAGTGCAAGAACGACGCCCGCAGCCGTGACGGGCTGTGCATGGCCCACCGGACCCGCATCGCCCGATGGGGCCACGTCGGCAAGGACATCCCCATCCGCGAGTACATCCGCACCGCCGAGATCGCAGCCCCGAAGTTCCTGAAGGGCAGCACCGACGAGGAGAAGTTCCACTCCGCAGTCGCCAGGACCAACAACCACTGGCTCTGGACCGGCGGCATCTGCAAGGCCACCGGCCTCGGACAGCTCAGCTACAACGGCTACAACCAGACCGCCGGCCGAGTCGCCTGGCTCATCGCCTTCGGTGACCTGCCCAAGGGCACGCGTGTATCCCCAACCTGTGGAGAACGGCTGTGCGTGCGGATCTCCCACCTCCAGGTGACGTACGCGGACGGCACTCCGTACGTGGATCTGTCCCCGTCCGAGCTGGAGGCGCTGGCCGCATGAGCAAGTTCGGATGGAAGCGCGTGGATGGTCAGTGGGTCTGGAGGCCCGACGTCGAGACCGCCATGGCTGAGATCACCGGCGGCCTGTACGGCGAGGAGTACGAGGACCGACGCCGCGAACTCGACGAGCTGGTGAGCGCGGTCCGCCGAGAGTGGGCCGACCGCCTGCGCGATCACGACCTGGACGACCCGATGGGCCGCCACTTCTACACCGGAACCGGCATCGTCTACGCCGCCGACCTGCTCGACCCCGACAAGGAGGACCCGAAGTGAACAACGCACTGCTCGTGGGCCTGGCTGGCTTCGCCCGGTCCGGCAAGGACTCGGCCGCCCAGGTACTGGTCGAGGGAGGTTGGAGGCGAGACGCCTTCGCCGACCGCCTGAAGACGTTCCTGTACCGCCAGAACCCGCTCGTCACCACCTACCCCGACGTCCCCCCGGTCCGCCTGGTCAACCTGGTCGCCGCGTACGGATGGGACGGGGCGAAGGAGAAGTTCCCCGAGGTGCGGCGCCTGCTGCACGCCACGGGTACCGACGCCGGCCGCGTGACGCTGGGCGAAGACGTCTGGGTCGACGCCCTGCTCCGTGACTACGAGGCCGAGCGCGAGGCCCTGGTCGTGAGCGACGTCCGCTTCCCCAACGAGGCCCGAGCCATCCGCGCACTGGGTGGCGTGGTCATCTGGATCGAGCGACCCGGCGTCGGCCCGGCGAAGGATGCCAACGGCCTGACGTTCACCTCCGAGGTGGCGCTGAGGAACTGGCAGTTCGACGCCACCCTCGTCAACGACGGAGACCTCGACGACCTGCGCGACCGGCTGCTCGGTGTGACCGTGCTCGCCGAACACTTCGCCTCCGCAGCCTGAGCGAGGTGTGATAAAGTGACTCACGTCGAGCGGATCGCAGACCTCGACTCCCTCCCCCCTGGTTCATCCGTCGAGATCCTCGACAAGCGGGGGAGCGTCCGAATCAAGAACCAGGCCGGCCACTGGACCGACCCGGCGAAGGCTGCCGGTACCACCTGGAACGTCTGGACCTACGTCAACACGCGCCGCTACGGAGCGCGCGTCATCGAAAGGAACCCGCAGTGAGCAACCCCATCAAGGCCATGACCGAGACCCTGACGCAGGCCATCCGCGCGCAGATCAGCAACGAGGAGCACGGGCTGGTCGTCCAGCTTCAGGCCGTGATCAACGAGTACCAGGCCCGCGAGGACCAGCGCCAGGCCGAGATCGACGCCTGGTTCGACGAGAGCGGCGACGTGAAGGACGGCGACTACAGCGGCTACGACGACGCGAAGTGGGGCGTGAACGAGGCCGGCCGCGAAGACCTGGTGGGCCTCCTTGCGGAGCTGCTCGGCCTTCTTCCGGACCGGGTGTGATAGACATACCGTGAGGATCACCCCCCGGAAGCACGAGATCCAGGCGGTCGTCGACATCCTGGAGGACCCGACCTTCGAGTCTCCCGATCAGATGGCCAAGGCCCTGCTGAAGGAGATGGGATCGATCCTCCAGATGCGTGACCTCTGGGTCCTCACCCACAGATGGGCGGACGGGAGCAAGGGCCTGAACTACGGGCCCTTCGGCTCCACCGCAGAGGCCGAAGCCTTCGCCAAGAAGATGAGCTTCGGCGGTACGGGCCGAGTCATCCCCCTGACGTCCTCGGGGATCGCCCTCGCCAACCACGACGGCAAGGCCGGCTGGCCCGGCTACTGCCACAACCCGCAGTGCGGGCATCCCCCGTTCACTCACTCGGCGGCCGGCGCCGCCCGCGGCCTGTGTCAGCTCACTGACTGCGGCTGCGAGAAGTTCGTGAAGGACTCACCCAAGAGCAAGAAGAAGTAGGGAGCACCACCGTGACGTACAGGACAGTCGACTTCCGAGCCTGCGAGTGCGGCGTAAAGCGCGCGTTCGCCACCCGCCACGACGCCGAGAAGGCCATGGGCAGGGCGCAGGCCAAGCGCACCCGCAAGGCAGACGCCAGGGGTACCCGGCGCGGCCTGAAGGTCGAGGGTCGCGCGTACCAGTGCGAGCACGGTGCATGGCACCTGACGAGCATGTCCCGCAAGCAGTACGAGGAGATCGCAGCGTGAAGATTCGCAACGGATGGGGCTGGGTCCGAGGCTTCGGACTCGCCAACGGCACCCCGGAGCGCAGCATCCTGGAGCCCATCGACTACAAGGCCCTCTACGAGGACGCGGTCGAGCGCCTGACGCAGGTCGAGGAAGCCCTGAACGACGCCCCCACGTACGAGGGTGCGGTCACCGCGGCGTACGACGTCCTCTATCAGGACCGGGTGTGATAGTGAGACGCCGCCTCTCCTCCTTCGCTGTCCTGTCCGTCCTCGTTCTGTTCGCCGGCCTGCTGGCTGCCACTCCCGCCCACTGAAAGGACCCCCACCTCGTGACCATCACGACTCGCTCAGACGTCACCGTCCAGCCCCTCCGCACCAGCGCCATGGACTACGACGTCGTCCAGGCCGCCCGCGTCAGCACCAAGGGGGCCGACGCCATCGACTCGGAGGGCGCGACCAAGGGTCTGATCAACTTCCTGATGAGGGACCGCCACGGCTCGCCCTTCGAGCACAACTCCATGACGTTCTACGTCGAGGCCCCGATCTTCGTGGCCCGCGAGTGGTTCAGGCACCGCGCCGGCTGGAGTTACAACGAGGAGAGCGCGCGCTACAAGGAGCTGGCGCCCGTCTTCTACATCCCGGCCGGCGACCGCAACCTGGTGCAGGAGGGCAAGCCTGGCGCCTACCGCTTCACGCCCGGCACCTTCGCCCAGTCCGTCGTCGCTCAGGCCGAGGCTGCGGAGTCCTACCGCAAGGCGTGGAACGCGTATCAGTCTCAGCTCACCTCGGGCATCGCTCGCGAGGTTGCCCGCAACGTCCTGCCGGTCGGCATCTACACCTCGTTCATCGCCACCTGCAACGCGCGCAGCCTTATGCACTTCCTGAGCCTGCGCACCCAGCGCGAGAGCGCGAAGGTCCCGAGCTTCCCTCTCCGAGAGATCGAGATGGTCGCCGAGAAGCTCGAAGCCCACTTCGCCCGCACGATGCCAGTCACTCACGCCGCCTTCGAGAAGCACGGCCGGGTGGCCCCGTGAGTCAGACCATCACGTCGAGCTGGCGGAGAGTGACCTGGTCAGAGGCCGAGAAGGCGCGCCTCGCACGGCTCCTTGTTGGACAGATGCGAGAAACAGACAAGACGGCGTAGAGTCCGTCTTACACACAGCGAAAACCCCCGAGCTGGTGCTCGGGGGTTTCTTTATCACATGGGGAGAGTGGCATGGGGGCTCGGGTCCTTCCACGGAAGCAGATAGGCAAGCAGGTCATCCGCATCGCGATCTACCTGCGCGTTTCCACTGCGCAGCAGCTCGAAGGCTACGGCCTGAAGGTGCAGGAGGATCAGTGCCGGGCATGGATCGCGTACGCGATGCGCGGGATGAACCACGTCATCGTTGATGTGTACGTGGACGGCGGCGTCTCGGGCAAGCTCGCCAGCCGCGAGGAACTGGACCGCATGACGGCTGACGCGATGGCCGGCAACATCGACATGATCGTGTTCGGCAAGCTCGACCGCATCGGCCGCACGATGAAGAACATCCACCGCTGGGTCTACGACATCACCGACGTCGAGGTGGACGAGGTCACCAACCGCAAGGTGCGCATCGCCACGGCTGACGGCCGGATCGACTCCGACGACGACATGTTCGGCATCCAGCTCTCGCTCCTGGCGTACATGGCCGAGGTCGAGCACGCGCTGATCCTGGAGCGCACGATGGGCGGCCGGATGCAGAAGGTCGCGGTCGGGGGCTGGCCCCTGGGGGAGCCGCCCTTCGGCATCATGCTGGACGTCGATGGCACCCCCGTCCTCCATCCCGAGGAGATCAAGCAGATCGAGGAGGCCGCCGCCCTCTTCATCGATTCGCCCGAGATCCCCAGCCGCGAGGAAGTCGCTCGCTCGCTGAACGCGATGAACTACCGCACCCGCCAGGGCAAGGAGTGGACCGGCGGTAACCTCGCCCGCCGCCTGAAGGCCGGCCTGAAGGGCTACGTGGACTTCACCTTCGCCGGTACGAACGAGGACGGCGAGCCCATCGAGACCTCGTACCGCATCGAGACCCCGAAGACTCTGCCCGACGAGCGGGCCGCCGAGCTGCTCGCCATCCTGGACCTGACCTCCCGCACCAGGAGCAAGCCGAACAGTAAGTACCTCCTGTCGAACCGCCTCTTCTCGCTGTGCGGCACCCACCGCACGGGCGCGACGGTTCCCGGCACGGACGATCGGTACTACCGCTGCATGGGTACGCGTGAA
Organism: Streptomyces sp. NPDC054849; assembly: GCF_053610945.1. Classification (NCBI taxonomy): domain Bacteria; kingdom Bacillati; phylum Actinomycetota; class Actinomycetes; order Kitasatosporales; family Streptomycetaceae; genus Streptomyces; species Streptomyces sp. NPDC054849. Next base: position 22,517 of record NZ_JBSGZI010000002.1, on the reverse strand, counting down.
GGCGTCGAGAATCACGACTGCTGGGAGCTGCCCGCTGACGAGGTGGACGCGGCGGTCTGGGCTGAGGTCAAGAGCCTCATGGGCGACAAGGACAAGCTCCACGACCTGATCGCGGACTGGTTGGGCACCGTGCCCGAGCGTGCCAGCTCCTACCGCCGTCGCCTGGCCGAGCTGGACACCGAGATCGAGAAGAAGAAGGCGTCCCGCAGGCGCAAGATCGCCCTCCTCCTGGCGTCCGTCGAGGACGACGAGGACAGCTACGACGCGACCCTCGTCGAGGAGCTGAAGAAGGAGCTGAAGGCGAAGGAGGACGAGCTGATCGAGGAGCGCGACCGGGTGGCCGGCTGGCTGGAGGAGGCCGAGGCGCAGGAGGGTCGGGCCTCTCACCTGATGTCCCTGGTTGAGAAGGTCGACGGCAACATGGACGACTTCACCCTGGAGCAGAAGCAGGACGTCCTCGACCTGCTGCGGGTGGAGGTGCAGATCACCGACAAGGGAGTGCCCCGGCACAAGGGCCTGATGGACCCGATCACCGAGTGGCACCGCGCGACCGGCACTCCGATCCCCGTGGACGTCACCGATGAGATGTGGGCCAAGGTGAGCGGCATCCTCTCGTCCAACCGGCAGTGGAAGGACGTGCGCGGAGGCTTCGAGGTGATGCTGGACAAGCTGCGTACCGGCCGAGCGTGGAACTCGTACACGGGGGACGAGCGGATCGGGGGGCGTAGCTACGGGTCGCTGTACCGACGCGTGACGCACTGGCACACGTCAGGGGAGTACCGCAGGGCCCTGAACGCCCTCACGCCCTACCTGGGGGTGCCTGTGCCGCCCCTGTACGTGCTTCCGTCGATGCACGTGACCGGCGCCGTGGATGAGAGCGTGACGAGCACGGCCGCCAGCGGGCGGGGCAAGCGTTCCGCGAGTTGCAACAAGGGCGAGACGGCTGGCTCATCTTCCCAGAGATGATCATCTTCGGCGTGATTCAGCCGGTCATGTTCGTCGTCCTCTTCAGCTACGTCTTCGGCGGCTCCATCAGCGTCGGCGGCAGCACCTCCCCCGCCGCCTACCGCGAGTTCCTGATGGCCGGCATCTTCGCCCAGACCGTCACCTTCGCCACCGCGGGCGCCGGCGCGGGCATCGCGGACGACATGCACAAGGGCCTGATCGACCGCTTCCGCTCCCTGCCCATGGCGCGCGGCGCGGTCCTCACCGGCCGCACGCTCGCCGACCTCGTCCAGACCGCGCTCACCGTGGTCGTCCTGGCCGTCGTGGCCCTGCTCGTCGGCTGGCGCACCCACACCAGCTTCGGCGAGGTGCTCGCGGGCTTCGGCCTGCTGCTCCTGCTCGGCTACGCCTTCTCCTGGATCGGCGCCCTGATCGGCCTGTCGGTGCGCACCCCCGAGGCGGCCACCTCGGGCGGGCTGATCTGGCTCTTCCCGCTGACGTTCATCTCGAACGCCTTCGTCCCCTCCGAGAACATGCCGCCCTTCCTGCAGACCATCGCGGAGTGGAACCCGTTCAGCGCCACGGTCCAGGCGTGCCGCGTGCTCTTCGGCAACCTTCCCGAGGGCTACCCGGTCCCGGACGCCTGGCCGATGCAGCACCCTGTCGTGGCGTCCGTCCTCTGGTCGCTGCTGATCATCGTGGCCTTCCGGACGCTCGCCGTCCGCAAGTACCGCTCGGCGACCGCGTAGGCGTACGGCGTACGGCGTACGGGTGCATGGACGGGGGGTGTACCCACGCCTCGTCCGTACACCCGTAGGTGCGCCTCGTACGGACCCGCGTACGGCACCCGCGTACGCAGAATGCCCGGCCGGGAGAACCCGGCCGGGCATCGTGCGAAAAGAAACGGTGACCGAGGGTGATCAGCCGGTGAAGGGCTTGACGTCCAGGATCTTGACCGAGGCCTTCTTGCCGTTCGGCAGCTCGTACTCGGCGTCCTCGCCGATGGCCTTGCCCAGCACGCCGCTGCCCAGCGGGGACTGGGGGGAGTACGTCTCGAAGTCCGCGGAGGCGTACTCACGCGACGCCAGCAGGAACTCCATGGTGTCGTCCTCGTCGCCGTCGAAAGCGATCTTGACGAGCGTGCCGGGGGCCACCACGCCGTCGGACGCGGGGGCGGTGCCGACCTTGGCGTTCTCCAGGAGCTGCGTGAGCTGGCGGACCCGGAGCTCCTGCTTGCCCTGCTCCTCCTTGGCCGCGTGGTACCCGCCGTTCTCGCGCAGGTCGCCCTCCTCGCGGGCGGCTGCGATCTTGGTGGCGATCTCCGTGCGGGCGGGACCAGAGAGGTAGTCCAGCTCCGCCTTCAGCTGGTCGTACGCCGCCTGGGTCAGCCAGGTGACGCTTTCGCTCGTCTGGGTCACGGGTGCTCCTCGTCGGTACAGGGGACTACAAAGCCGCCAGCGGCGGACGAAACCACGAGCCTAACAATTCGGGAAGAAAAGGGGGAGGACCCCGGAGGCTCATTGCCCCGCGGGCCGCGTCGCGAAGCCTCGGTGCGAGGCCTGCGTGGGGAGTCTCAGTGCGCGGAGACCGGCTGGCAGCCCACCAGCTCGACCATCGTCGCCCGGCGGGTGGTCTTCAAGGTGACGACCTCGTCCACGCGCGCCTCGGGCTGGGCGAAGGTGAAGTCCGCACGGCCCACCTCGCCGTGCCCCTCGTCCTGAGAGCTCAGGGAGCAGACTCCGGTGACCGAGTCGTCCTTGCGGATCTCCAGGTGGACCTTCACCTCGGTGTCCGAAATCACCTGGAACTTGATCACCTCGGCGCTCACGCTCTGTCCCGAGATGTAACCCCAGCCGATCCAGCCGATCACACCCAGCAGCACGACGCCCAGCGCCGACCCGATGATCTTGAGCTTCCGGTCCGCACGCTCGTCCGCCGACCGGCCGTACCGGCCCTCGGGCAGTCCCTCGCGCACCGCGCTCATGATCGTTTCCTCTCGCCGGGGAGGGTGGGTCACCCCTGGAATTTTCCGACCCCCAGTTCGGTCACTATAGGAGTCGCCCGTCGCGCCGAATCGCAGAGGATCCTGTTTTGACCGAGCAGCTTCGACTGATGGCCGTCCATGCCCACCCCGACGACGAGTCGAGCAAGGGCGCGGCCACCATGGCCAAGTACGTGTCCGAGGGGGTCCCGGTGCTGGTGGTCACCTGCACCGGTGGCGAGCGCGGCTCTGTCCTGAACCCCAAGCTCCAGGGCGACAAGTACATCGAGGACAACATCCACGAAGTCCGCGCCAAGGAGATGGACGAAGCGCGCCAGATCCTCGGCATCGAGCAGGAATGGCTCGGCTACGTGGACTCCGGCCTCCCCGAGGGCGACCCGCTTCCCCCGCTGCCCGAGGGCTGCTTCGCGCTCGCGGACGTCGACGAGGCCGCCGGTGAGCTGGTGAAGAAGATCCGCACCTTCAAGCCGCAGGTCGTCACCACGTACGACGAGAACGGCGGCTACCCGCACCCCGACCACATCATGACCCACAAGATCTCGATGGTGGCGTTCGACGGCGCGGCCGACACCGAGAAGTACCCCGAGGCCGAGTTCGGCCCCGCCTACCAGCCGCAGAAGCTCTACTACAACCAGGGCTTCAACAAGCCGCGCACCATCGCCCTGCACGAGGCGCTGCTCGCCCGCGGCATGGAGTCTCCCTACGGGGAGTGGCTGGAGCGGTGGAAGGAGTTCGAGCGCAAGGAGCGGACCCTGACCACCCACGTGCCCTGCGCGGACTTCTTCGAGATCCGTGACAAGGCGCTCATCGCGCACGCCACGCAGATCGACCCGGACGGCGGCTGGTTCCGCGTCCCCATGGACATCCAGAAGGAGGTCTGGCCCACCGAGGAGTACGAACTGGCGAAGTCGCTCGTCGACACTTCCCTCCCCGAGTCCGACCTCTTCGCGGGCATCCGGGACAATGCCTAGCTATGAGCGCTACGCAGGCAGCACTGACCCAGCTCCTCCCGCTGGCGGGTGACACCTTCGACAAGAACAAGGTGACGCCCGGCATCCTGGGCTTCATCGTGTTCGCGGCCCTCGCCCTCGGCGTGTGGTTCCTGATGAAGTCGATGAACCGGCACATGGGCCGGGTGAACTTCCAGGAGGCCCCGGACCCCGCCTCCGCCTCCGCCTCCGCCTCGCCGGAGCGGGCCCCGTAGGACCGCCGCCCGCGCCGCCGTCCCGCTCCTGACACGGCGCGGCGGCGGCCTCCGCGTGGGTGGAACACCCGGGCAACGGCCCACCCGCACGCCGCCGAGCGCGTGCCAGCACCCCGGCCTGCACCCTGGGGGCGGGCGAAGGCGTACGGCGCCTGCGCCACGGGCGACGCAGCCCACCGGGCCCCGCCGCGGCCGCCGGGCCGGCGCCTGGCCGGCCGTGGTGGGGCGCGCCGCCGGGTCAGGCCGGCCTGCTGTGGGCTCGCAGCCCGACGCCGCGAGGTCGGGCCCGCGCCCGCCGGGTCGGGCCCGCGCACCCGCCGACGCCGGCCCCGCCCCGCCAGGTCAGGCCCGCGGAACGCCCATGATCTCCCGGGAGTGCAGGTTCGGGACCAGGCCGAGCCGCCACGCCTGCCAGCCCTCCGCCGGGTCCACACCCCGGCCCAGGATCACCCCGTACGTCTCCAGGCAGTCCTCCAGCCGGCCGTCCCGCGCCGGATGCGGGGCCTGCGCCAGCCGGGCCAGCTCCGCCCGCGCCTCCTCCGTGGCCGACGGGACCGCCACGTCCGCATACGGCAGCACCGTGCACCGCAGGAAACGGGCCCAGTCCTCCCCGCGCCGGTCCCCGTAGGAGATGAACAGCCGGACCGCCTCCTCGCACAGGCCCAGCGCCTGCACGAGACGGCCGTTGCCCGCGTCGATCACCGCCAGCTCCAGGCACGTCCACGCCTCGCCGTGCGCCAGCCCGATCCGCCGGAAGTCCGCCCGCGCGTCCACCAGCAGCTGGCGGGCGAAGCCGGAGTTGCGCAGGTTCCCCGTCCGCGCCGCCCGCTGGTCCCGCGTCACCCGGCCCGAGTGGTGGCGGGCGTGCGCCAGCCCGTACACGTCCCGCATCCGCGAGAACATCGTCCGGGCCCGCTCCAGCCCCCGTACCGCCTCGTCCCGGTCGCCGCCCTCCTCCAGCGCCTGCCCCAGGTAGTACTGCGTCCACGCCTCGCCCCGCGCGTCCTCCGCCTCCCGGTGGCGGACCAGCGCCTCCCGCAGCCGCTCCACCGCCGCACCCGGATCCCCGTCCACCACCCGGGCCCGGCCCAGCTGCGTCAGCGCCCAGGCCTCGCCGCGGTCGTCGCGGGTACGCCCGTACAGGTCCAGGGCGAGCCGCAGCTCCGCCTCCGCCCGCCCCACGTCCCCGAACCGCAGGAGCACCTGGCCCAGCTGGAAGTGCGCCCATGCCTCCCCGTGCACGCTCTCGCTCTCGCGGTGCAGCGCCAGCGACACCTCCAGCAGCCGCGCAGCCTCGGCCAGGTGCGCGCGGTCCCGCTCCACCGCCGCCAGCGCGTGCAGCCCCCACGCCCGGTCACCCGCCAGCTCCGGCGGCTCCTGCAGCACCAGCGCCTCACGGATACGGACCGCCGCCTCCGGCAGATTGCCCTGATGGTGCAGGGTGATGCCGAGCGAGACCAGGGCCATCGCCGCCCCCGCCTCCTGATGGGCCTCCATGTACTGGTCCACCACCGACGTCAGCGTCGTACGGGCCTTGTCCAGCTCGCCCAGCTGGCGCGCGGCGATACCCGTACGCCACTGCACCGACCGCACCAGCCGCCCCTGCTGTCCCTGCTCTCCCAGCCCCTTCCGCCCCGCCTCCACGGCCTGCGTCAGCTCGTCGATCTCACCGAGCCGGTACAGGTCACCGCGCAGCAGACAGAAGTCGCACAGCGCACCCAGCAGATCCAGCACCGCCTGCTGGTCCACGTCCTGCGCATGCCGCAGCGCAGCCGTGATGAAGCTCGACTCGTCGTCCAGCCAGCGCAGCGCCGCGTCCAGCGACGTGAAACCGTGCCCGTCAAACTGATTCGCGCGCGTCGACATCTTCCCGTCGACCATCCGGATCACCGAGTCCGCGAGCTGCGCGTACGTGCGGATCAGCCGCTCGTGCGCCGCCGCAGCCTCCGCCCGGTCCTCCTCCGCCGCCAGCCGCGCCGCCGCGTACGCGCGCACAGCGTCGTGCATCCGGAACCGCCGGCCGCGCACCCGCTCGATCAGCCCGGCCTCCCACAACTCCTCCAGCGTGCGCAGCGCAGCCTGCTCCGGCACGTCGGCCAGCGCGGCCGCCGCCGCGGCGCCGAGGGAAGCCCGCCCGGCCAGGGGCAGGCGCCGCAGCAGCTGCCGGGCCGGCTCGGCCAGGCGGGCATCGGCGGCGCGCAGGGCCGCCTCCACCGGGTGGGCCGCACCACCGCCGAAGGCCCCGCCGCCGCCCACCAGCGGAGCCAGCATCCGCAGGGCGAGGGGCAGCCCGCCGCCCACCTCCAGCACCGCCGCCACCGCCCCGTCCATGCCCTCGGCCCCGGGCGGGCCTCCCGCGGCATCCGGCTCCCCGAGACCCGCCCGCGGCGCGGCCCCCCGGACCAGCTCCGCCGCCTCGTCCGCCGCCAGCCGCTCCACCGGCAACTGGTACACCCACGCCGCCAGGTCCGCGGGCAGCTCCAGCGGCTCCCGCGCCGTCACCAGCACCAGGCTCTCCGAACGCTCCGGCACCAGCATCCGCACCTGCGCCGCATCCACCGCGTCGTCGAGGAGGACCGTCACCGGAAGCCCCTGAAGGTGCTGGTGGTACAGCTCGCCGAGACGCCGCACCTGCTGCTCCGCCGACGCACCCTCACGGAACAGCAACTGTTCGCGGGGCGCCCCCAGCCGGTTCATCAGGTGCAGCAACGCCTCCCGCGTCGACAGCGGCGCCTCCCCCGACTCCCCGCCGAGGGAACCACCCCGCAGATCCACCACGCACGCGCCCCGGAACTGGTCCCGCAGACCGTGCGCCGCCCGCAGCGCCAGCGCCGTACGGCCCACCCCCGGCTCCCCGTGCAGCACCACCACCACCGGGCGGGTCTCGGTACTGGCCCGGGCCGCCTGCACCCACTGCGCGATCCGCGTCAGCTCCGCCCGCCGCCCCGCGAACAGCCCCGCCGGATCCGGGAGCTGCCCGAACGACTGCTCCAGCGCACTGCGCCGCCGGGCCTCCGCACTCCGGTCCGCTCCCCGCAGCCGCGGGGCCGGCCGGGACAGGGGCTGGGACACGGGCCGGGCCGCCCGCGCCGCCGCGGCCACCGCACGCTGCTGATCCAGGAAGGGACGTATCCCACGGACCTCCAGCGCCGACAGCCACTGCAGCTTCAACTGCTCCGGACCCCCGGGACGACCCAGCTCCCCGGCCCGCCGGTTCGCCGCCGGCAGGTGCAGCGCCGTCACCTTGGCGACCGTCGCCACCGCCCCCGCAATGCCCACGACCGCGCCCGCGGTCAGCGCCGTGCCGGCCGCCACACCCAGCGCCAGGTCCGCCCCGACCGCCGTGGCCGCCGCCACCGCCGTCACCAGCACCGCCGTGGACGTGTTGCCGCGCCGGAAGGCCTCACCGAGCGACTCGTCCCCGGCCGCCGCCTCGTCCAGGGCCCGTACGTACGCCTCGTACTCGGGCGCCGCACTCGCCGCGAGCGCGTCCAGGGCCTCCTTGCCCCGCGCCAGCAGCGCCGCCTTGTCCACGGCCGCACCCGCTGCACCCGCCCCCCGCTGAGCCGCCTCGTCCACGGCCCGAGCCAACAGCCGCTCGGCCTCACCGCGATGGCTGTCCCGCATCGGCATCCCCCTCAGAGAGCTCCGGCAACGTGCCCCAAGTGTCCTGCGGGACTTCCCCCGACGCGAGGGAATCTGAGCTAGTTCAGAGGGAAGCGGGCACTCCTCCGTACAGTCGGATCGAAAACAACCAAGTCACCTGTCTGGAAGCCCACATGACGAAGCGCCAGCCCGACCCGACGACCGACGCCCCCACCCCCCTCCGCACCCGGGCATGACCACCCTGGGGCGAGCGGCCGCGATCCTGGCCGGATGCGTCGCGGCCGTGCTCCCGCTGTCGGTGACCGGATTCCGGAAGGAGATCCCCGACCGGGGATTCGTCCTCCGCTACGAGACGCCCGCCACGGCCGACCGGCATACCTCCCGCCTCCTGAAAGACCGGTCGCTCGCCGAACTCACCCTCACCGACCTCAACGCGTACATCGACCTCCCCCACCGCGTCACGGTCGTCGCCCGCTCCTGCGCCGGCGAAGGCACCGCCTACGACCCGGAGCAACGCCGCATCGAGCTCTGCTACGACGACCTCACCGAGGAACGCGAGCTGTTCGAGCGCGCAGGGGTCCGTCCCCCCGACGAACAGCTCGCCGGGATCGTCCGGGAGACCCTCCACCACGAGGCGGGCCACGCCCTCATCGACGCGCTCGGCCTGCCCGTCCGCGACCAGGGCCGCGCCGAGGAGGACGCCGCCGACCGCTTCGCCCAGCTCATGCTGCTGCGCGGCCAACCGGAGGGCGATAAGAGCCTCCTGACCGCCGCCCACGCCTACGACCTCGCAGCGGCGGCCGACCCCGAACCGGACCCCGAGGACGAGCACCCCCCGAACAGCACCCGCGCCGAATCCCACCGCTGCGCGGTCTACGGCGCCGCCCCCACCCGCCACCAGAACCTCGCCACCCCGGCCCGCGCAGCCTGCCCGGCCACCTGGAGCCGGTCCCGCGACGCCTGGCTGAAAGACCTGGAACCCCTGCTCAGGGCGTAACCCGAGAGTCTGTTAGTGAGTTGTAGCGAACATCGCAACAACTCTCGATGAGGAAAAGCGCCATGGACCACATACCGGTCGCCTCGTACGCCAGGACCTCGCAGGACACGCCTCAACGCGACGCACGCGGCGTGCGCCATCAGCACCGCATCAACGAACGCACGGCCCGAGAGCACGGCTGCACCGTCGTGGCCACCTATACGGACAACGGCTGCAACGCGACCAAGGACGACCGGGTACGCCCTGGCTTCGACCACCTCCTCGCCGACCTCCACCGAGGCCACGCCTTCACGGCCGGGACCCTGCAGGGCGTCGTCACCGTCGCGGACGACCGCCTCTACCGCAGGCCGGACGACTTCATCCGCTTCATGGCGGCGCTGACCTCCGCACCGGGCCGGGTGTACGTGGGACGCGACGGCCTGCGCAATCCATACACCAAGGCCGGCCTGCTGCAAGGCGCCGAATGCCTCCAGGGGGCCGTCGCCGAGGCGGAGGTGCGCAGCCGCCGGGTCCAGGACTGGCATTGGTCCCGCGCGATGGACGGACTGCCGCACAGCGGGCCGAGGCCGTTCGGGTGGCTGGAGGACCGGCAGACGTTGCACCCCGTGGAGTCGGAACTCGTCCGCAAGGCCATCGAGGCTCGCATCGGCGGTGTATCCATGGGGCAGGTGGCGCGAGAGTGGGCTGCCCTCGGCGTCACGGGGACGCGCGGTGGCCGCCCGAACCCGCAGACGGTCACGCAGATCATCACGGCTCCCAGAGTCTGCGGCTTCCGCGCCAATCGGGGCGAGCTCCTGATCGATCCGGGCACGGAGAGGCCGCTGATCGGATCATGGCAGGCCATCGTTACGCCTGAACGCTGGACTGCCGTCTGTGCGACGTTCTCGGCCGGGAGCCTCTACATGCACCGGGGCCCTCTCAGCCCTCGACTGACCGACCGCAAGGCCGGCCCGAAATACCTCGTCAGCGGGTTCCTGCGCTGTGGGGCAGACCTCGCGGGTGGCGACAGATGTGATCAGCTCCTGGGAGGTGGCAAGAGCGCCAGCCGGAGGAGCCCGTACAACTACATCTGCGCCTCGGGCCGAGGCTGCGGGAGATGTGCCATCAGCGGGCCTCTCGTGGAGGAGGCCATCGACAGGCTGCTGTTTCCCGCAGATGTGCCGGGCCGGGTCCGGCTGCCGGAGCCGATACGGCTGCGATGGCAGTCGGGCGGGATGGGGTTCGAGGAGAAGCGGAAGGTGATCGCCTCGGTTTTCACCCACCTAGTGATCAAACCTGGAAGGAAGGGCTGCGGCACCTGGGACCACTCCCGCGTGGTTCCGGTATGGAAGTGGGCTGATCGGATCGGGGCCGCCGAACCGGCGGCCTGATGGCCCTGTCATGAGCCGCACGCCGAAGGGTGCGGCAGGATGGGATCATGCCGAATCGCCTCGCGAACGAGACCTCTCCGTACCTGCTCCAGCATGCCGACAACCCCGTCGACTGGTGGCCGTGGTCGCCGGAAGCGTTCGCCGAGGCGCGCGAGCGGGGGGTGCCGGTGCTCTTGAGTGTGGGATACAGCAGTTGTCACTGGTGTCATGTCCTCGCGATCGAGAGCTTCGAGGACGAGTTGACGGCCGCCTACATGAACGAGCACTTCGTCAACATCAAGGTGGACCGCGAGGAGCGCCCCGACGTCGACGCCGTCTACATGGAGGCCGTGCAGGCCGCCACCGGGCAGGGTGGGTGGCCCATGACCGTCTTTCTCACCGCCGATGCCGAGCCGTTCTACTTCGGGACCTACTTCCCGCCGGAGCCCCGGCACGGGATGCCCTCCTTCATGCAGGTGCTCGAAGGGGTGCGGACCGCCTGGGTGGGGCGGCGCGAGGAGGTCGCCGACGTCGCGCGGCGGATCGTCCAGGACCTGGCCGGGCGGCAGCTGGACTACGGGAAGGCCGGGACGCCCGGGCCCGAGGAGCTCGCGCAGGCGCTGCTCGGGCTGACGCGGGACTACGACGCCGCGCGCGGCGGATTCGGCGGGGCGCCGAAGTTCCCGCCGTCCATGGTGCTGGAGTTCCTGCTGCGCCATCACGCGCGCACCGGGTCCGAGGGTGCGTTGCAGATGGCCGCCGATACATGTGAGGCCATGGCGCGGGGCGGTATCTACGACCAGCTCGGCGGCGGCTTCGCGCGGTACTCCGTGGACGCGGAGTGGAGAGTTCCGCACTTCGAGAAGATGTTGTACGACAATGCTCTTGTTTGTCGCGTCTACGCGCACCTGTGGCGGGCCACGGGGTCGGACCTCGCGCGGCGAGTCGCCCTGGAGACCGCCGACTTCATGGTCCGGGAGCTGCGCACCGACCAGGGTGGGTTCGCCTCCGCGCTCGACGCCGACAGCGAGGACCCGCTCAGCGGCGAACACGTGGAGGGGGCGTACTACGTCTGGACTCCGGCGCAGTTGCGGGACGTGCTGGGAGAGGCCGACGGGGATCTGGCCGTCGCGTACTTCGGGGTGACCGAGGAGGGGACCTTCGAGCACGGGAAGTCGGTGCTGCAGCTGCCGCAGGACGGGCCCGTGGTGGAGGCGGGCAGGCTCGCCGGCATCAAGGAGCGGCTGCTGGCCGAGCGGGGCCGGCGGCCCGCGCCCGGGCGGGACGACAAGGTGGTCGCCGCGTGGAACGGGCTGGCCATCGCGGCGCTCGCCGAGTGCGGGGCGTACTTCGAGCGGCCGGACCTGGTGGAGCGGGCGACCGAGGCGGCCGATCTGCTGGTGCGCGTGCACATGGACGGCAGGGCGCGGCTCGCCAGGACCAGCAAGGACGGCCTGGTCGGCGCCAACGCGGGGGTGCTGGAGGATTACGGCGACGTGGCGGAGGGCTTCCTCGCGCTGGCGTCCGTGACCGGCGAGGGGGTGTGGCTGGAGTTCGCCGGGTTCCTCGTCGACCTGGTCCTGGACGGGTTCACCGCTGAGGACGGCTCGCTGTACGACACGGCGCACGATGCGGAGAAGCTGATCCGCCGGCCGCAGGATCCGACGGACACGGCCGCCCCGTCCGGGTGGACCGCCGCCGCGGGCGCGCTGCTCTCGTACGCCGCGCACACCGGGTCGCAGGCGCACCGCACGGCGGCCGAGCGGGCGCTCGGGGTGGTGCACGCGCTCGGTCCGCGCGTGCCGCGCTTCATCGGGCACGGGCTGGCGGTCGCCGAGGCGCTCCTCGACGGGCCCCGCGAGGTGGCGGTCGTCGGCCATCCGGAGGATCCGGCGCTGCTGTCGCTGCACCGCGCCGCGTTGCTGGGGACGGCTCCGGGGGCGGTGGTGGCGGTCGGTCTGCCGGGTGCGGCGGAGGGCGGTGAGGGCGAGTTCCCCCTTCTTGCCGAGCGCACTCTCGTACGCGACCTTCCGACGGCGTACGTTTGTCGTCGTTTCGTCTGCGCGCGGCCTACGACGGATCCGGTCGAGCTGGCGGAGCAGTTGGGTACGGTTCGTCCCTGAAGCAGCTGGAGTACCGCCAATTCCGGTTGTGTATACATCGGTTCGGCAATCAGCTGTTTATCTGTACTGCCGCTGAGTGTCATGTTCCCTGCCTAGTCTCTTTCGGGAATCGCCGAGTTGGCGCACTGGGGGGTGCGCGCAAGGGGGAAGCGGGGGAAGCGGGGGCGGGGGGGGGGGGGGGCGGGCCCCGCTGAACCCGAAGTTTTTAGGAGAGAACGCAGCCGGCCGCGGCATGGGGGGGGGTGGAGTTATTGAAAGAG